>JAURQA010000028.1 GCA_030836345.1 Bacteroidota bacterium | reverse complement strand
GTTATTTCAATAATTCCAACCAAACGCGCCAAATAAAGCATTTATGGGATAAGTCTACCGAAATTGCTAATACAATCAGCACACGTGCCAATCTTCAGGCCATTTTCAAAAGAAATGAGAATAATATTTTATATGATCTTAGCAATTATTACAACACTGACATAAACCTATTTGGTACGGATGGAAAATTGCAATTTAGCTCAAACAGTAAGATTTTTGATCAAGGCCTCATTGGTCGATTAATGAAACCAGAAGTATATAGAAAACTTAAGTTTAACAAAAAATCAGGAGTCGTAAATAGTGAGAAGCTTGGCTCATTAAACTATATAGCTTCGTACTTGAGTATTTTTGATAATGACTTAAATCTAAAAGGATATATTAATCTGCCCTATTTTACCAATGAACAAGACCTAATACGTGAAATAAGTAATTATTCAGCAACTTTAATCAACTTATTCGTTCTTATTTTTGCATTGGCAGCTATCCTGGCCTACCTGATTGGCCAACAAATCATTAAGCCCTTAGATACAATAAGGAAAGAGTTAAGCTTAGTCAAACTTGGAAAAGAGTACACCCCATTAAAATACAAGAATAATGATGAAATTGGGCTTCTAATTTCAGAGTATAATAAGATGTTAACGGAATTAGAGTACAGTTCCAATAAGTTGGCCGAAAGCGAAAGACAAGGAGCATGGCGTGAGATGGCTAAACAAGTAGCACATGAGATAAAGAATCCGCTAACGCCTATGAAGCTTTCTTTACAACACCTTCAACTAGCCATCCAAAGGAAAGA
The DNA here is from genome assembly GCA_030836345.1 of Bacteroidota bacterium. GTDB lineage: Bacteria > Bacteroidota > Bacteroidia > NS11-12g > UBA955 > CALKCM01. The sequence goes on along the minus strand of JAURQA010000028.1, from coordinate 6,186 downwards.
TGAAAAATTAGATGAAAAAGTAACTCGTACATCTCAACTGCTGATAGATCAGATAGAATCTTTGTCAAAAATGGCCGAAGAATTTAGCTCTTTTGCGAAAATGCCTGAAGCAAAGAATGCTACTGTCGATGTTGGCGAAGAGCTCAATAAAGCATGCGAACTATTTAGTCGCAAAAAAGGTATTTCAATTAAAAAATCCATACCACAGAAGATATTAACAGCGCATATTGATTCGCAGCAAATGGGTCGTGTTTTTAATAATATCATTAAAAATGCCATTCAATCTATACCTAAAGATAAAGAAGGTCTTATTGAAGCAAGTATAAAGTCAGAGGGGTCAAGTATTTTAATCACTCTTAAGGATAACGGAAAAGGAATTCCTCCAGAATTATTTTCTAAAATATTTAGCCCAAATTTCAGTACTAAAAACAGTGGAATGGGATTGGGTTTAGCCATTAGTAAAAAAATCATAGAACAATTTAATGGAAGCATACGTTTTGAGAGTGAAAAAGATATTGGAACCGTCTTTTTCATCAAATTGCCTCTTAATTCTAACTAGAATATGATCAGACATTGGATCACATGTATTCTCTCTTTATACATTGCAGGAAGTGTTCATGCCCAATTAAATCAACAAAAAAAAGTCATTATTTCTGGTCCTATCCTGCAACTGGATAGCTTTGCCATTGATGCGCTCAGTTTGGAAATTCAAATTGATTCTCAACGTCTTATTCCAAACCTTGATTTTTATTTAATAGATGGCAATACGGCTCTTAAATTTGACACAAGCCTTTATGACCAATTAGCTTATATAAAGTACAGACGCTTTAATCCTCTCTCCTTTGAAACTCGATCGAATAATCTTCTGTTTATTTCTGGCCAACCCAATACTCTCATTTATAAGGATGCAGAAGACTACAATAGCTCACCATCCAATATCCAATCTGTAGGTATACTTAGCCGTGGAATTAGTTTTGGGAATTCACAGGATTTAGTTCTCAATTCTGCCCTAAATCTTAGGCTTAATGGTAAAGTAAGTGACAAAATATCGATAGAAGGAGCGATTACAGATCAAGAATTCCCTTTTCAACCGGAGGGAACGACATCTACATTGCAAGATTTTGACCGCATTTACTTGAAGTTCTATTTACCCAAGAGTGAAATTATTTTAGGGGATCATGCATTTCAAAACCCAAAGCACTTTGCATTCATGAAATACAATAAAAAGAATCGTGGCTTGCAATGGAAAATGAATTCAGAAAATGAACATGGCATTCATCGCGCAGAAATTGATGCCGCCTTGGCTAGAGGTCGATTTTCTCGAAATGAAATAACTGGAATAGAAGGTTTGCAGGGGCCCTATAAACTAACGGGTGCCAGAAATGAACAATTCATAATTGTCATATCAGGAACGGAAAATGTATTTCTCGATGGTAAAAAAATGCAAAGAGGCTTGCAAGCAGACTACACTATCGATTATAACCTAGGTGAAATTACTTTTACGCCCAAAAATTTAATTAATACCTTCAGTCGAATTATCGTTGAATTCCAATACTCTGATCGTTATTTTGCCAGAACAATAGCCAGTGGAAATTACAGCTATCAAACCGATAAACTTGTTACTTATGTGGGTTTATACACTGAAAATGACTTAAAGAACCAACCCATACAACAAAGTTTAGAGTTATTTGATTCGACTCAAATGCTTACTGCTAAAGAAATTTTAGAGCAATCTGGCGATAATTTTCAAACTGCTGGACTAAATGGCGCAACTCTTTTAGATGAGTTTAGTTCAAATGCACCAAACTACGTGCTAGCTGACTCCATGGGCAAACTGATCTATGCATACGTCGATATACCCGGAAATCATACAGAGTTTTACAGCGTGTTATTCAATTACCTAGGACCTGGCAAGGGAAATTACATTTTAGACGGAACAAGTGCAAATGGAAAAGTGTATAAATACGTGGCACCCATTAGCGGGAATCCATCTGGGAGCTACGAGCCCATTGTACAAATATTTGCTCCAAATGCAATCCAAATGACGGAGACAGGTCTAAAATATAATTTTAGGCCCAATTCCAGTATTCATGCTCAACTATCTGGAAGTCGGCAAGACTTAAATACTTTTAGCTCTCTGAATGATAATGACAATAAAGGTTGGGCAGGTAAAATTACATTAAATCATAGGCACAAACTTGGTAGAGATAGCATAAACCCATGGATCTGGGATCATCAAATTGTGGCAGATTATAGCTCTCAAAACTTTAAGAGCATAGAGCGGTTTAGAGATTTAGAAGTGAGTCGAAATTGGAACAAAACTTTGAATAACGAAGAATCAACACTCGTAAATAATCCAGTATACTCCTCTGTGTATACCACTACCTTAGAAAAGAAGAAAAAGCTTAAAATAAGCAGTACTGCTGCTTTATTTAATATAAATAATGACCAAATCATTGATCTTAAAGGAAACCTTCGGTATTCGTTGCGATCATTTTATATAGAACCATCAATACAAAAGAATGAAAGTAAAACGCAAAAAAGAACCTTCTCATTAACGCAAAACACTTTAGGTTTCAAAAATAAAACGCAGGATCACTCGATTACACTTAAAGAAGAAAGAAGTAAAACGAAAACTGTTACACAAACCTATTCTTTGGGGAGTTATGGCTATGATGCCCTCGAACTAAATAGTTCTATGCTTTTTGGGAAAACACAACTCGGTGGAACGTATCAAAATCGTTTAAGCTACATCCCTCAAGGACAAGAATTTATTCGAGCAAATGCAGCCAATAATTATTTGGCTTACATGCGCAGAAACAAAAAAACATCGAGTTTATTTTGGAATTTTTCGTTTCGTGAATCAAAATTATTAGACACACAGTTCAGTAACCAATATTCCTCTGAAAGTCATTTATCCTCAAGAGTTGAATACAATTTTTTTCCAAAGAAGAGTTTTGTGAGATTTAACACTTACTATCAAACCATTAGCGGCCGCGAGCAACAAAGGCAATTTGCCTATTTTGAGGTTCCTGCAGGCCAAGGGTTTTACTCTTGGCAAGATTACAATGGAAATGGGATAAGAGAAATTAATGAATTTGAACAAAGTCCGTTTCAAGATCAAGCTAAGTTTGTGCGCCTTCTTATACCCACTGGCAAATATATTACTTCTCAAGCCAGTGAACTCAATGGAAACTTTTCCATTCAAAAACCAGAAAAGAAAAACGTATTTAAAATAAAAAACACATTAACTTTTAATTTGAAAGCTAAAACTATTACCACTGATTTTCTCAAGAAGGTCATGCCTTATTTAAATACATTAAAAGATACCAATACTATTAACGGGCAATATTTTATACGCAATCAAACTGAGTTTGAAACTAAAAATGGCGTTTTATTTATACAACAAACAGGGCTAATAAGGCGGAGTAAGGTTTTCTTAACCAATGGTTTTGATAGCAGAAGTAATCGTGAAACCCAAAGCATAATACGCCTATCTCCAGATGCCCAATGGCAAATAGTCCAGAGCACTCGATTAAGAAAATCTGAATATAACAGCGAATTTATCCCAAATAATTCGTACCAATACAACTCCATTACCTTAGCTCCATCGATTTCTTGGCAACCGGGTATACAGTTTAGAATTAAAAGTGAATTGCTCTACACCACTTTTCAGAATGCGGGAAACAATTATGGAAAACAAATTGAAGGGAAGATTGTCACAGCCAAAAGTGTTGGTAAAGGAGGACTAGCCGATGTGCAATTTAGCTATATAAAAAATGAATATAATCAAACGCCTAATACTCCATTGGCCTTTGATATACTGCAAGGTTTTTCAATTGGCAATAATTTTAGAGGCCAATTCAATCTGAGGTTCAATCCAAGCAAAAACATACAAGTAATTAGTGGATATGAAGCCCGAAAAAGCCAACCGAGTAGATGGGTTCACATTGGTCGTGCTGAGGTGAGGTATTTATTTTAAACGCACCTCAAGGGAGTAAAGAAATTCAAAAATGCCCCTTAAAGAGGAATATTTCCGTGCTTCTTTTTTGGCATGGTTCGAACCTTATTCTTGAGCATATCAAATGCGCGAATGCATTTATCCCTGGTTTCAGATGGTTCAATAACTTCATCAACAAAACCTCTTGCAGCCGCTCTGTAGGGGTTTGCAAATTTATCGGCATATTCAGCCTCTTTTTCCTTCCAAGCCTCCTCTTTATTTTCTGCTGACCTAATATCATTCTTAAAAATGATTTCAGCCGCTCCTTTTGCTCCCATTACCGCTATTTCTGCTTGGGGCCATGCAAAATTAATATCCGCACCAATATGCTTGCTATTCATAACATCATAAGCTCCTCCGTAAGCTTTTCTGGTAATTACGGTTATTCTTGGGACGGTAGCCTCACTAAAAGCATATAACAACTTAGCGCCATTGGTAATAATAGCATTCCATTCTTGGTCCGTGCCCGGCAAGAAACCTGGAACGTCCTCCAAAACCAATAAAGGAATATTAAATGCATCGCAAAACCGAACAAATCTAGCCCCTTTTTGGCTGCTAGATACATCAAGCACACCAGCTAAGTGTGCCGGTTGATTTGCAACAATTCCTATGCTTTTGCCTGCTAGGTGAGCAAAGCCAACCAAAATATTTTCAGCAAAATTTTTGTGAACTTCCATAAAAGAGTTCGTATCAACCAGTCCTTCTATCACTTCTCTCATATCATAGGGTTGATTTGCACTTTCTGGAACAACAGAATTTAAGACATCTCGTGTTTCATTAGATGCTGTATATTCTTGTGAAGGCACATCATCCTCACAATTTTGCGGCATATATACCAACATATCTTTTATATTTTGAAGACAAACCACTTCATTGGCACATGAGAAATGAGCAACTCCGGACTTTGTACTATGAACACCAGCCCCACCTAAATCCTCACTAGTTACATCTTCATTGGTTACTGTCTTAACCACATTAGGGCCTGTAACAAACATATAAGATGAATTTTCCGTCATTAAAATAAAGTCGGTTAAAGCCGGGGAATAAACAGCTCCACCTGCACAAGGTCCCATGATTGCAGAAATCTGGGGAATAACTCCGCTACTTTTTACATTTCTATAAAAAATATCGGCATATCCTCCCAAACTAACCACTCCCTCTTGTATTCTCGCTCCCCCACTATCATTCAAACCAATTAAAGGAGCTCCATTTTCGAGAGCAAGATCCATTATTTTACAAACCTTTTCTGCATGCGTTTCGCTGAGTGAACCTCCAAAAACCGTAAAATCTTGTGAAAAAACATACACCAGACGACCATGTATCGTTCCATAACCTGTGACTACACCGTCTCCAAGAATTTGTTGCTTTTCCATTCCAAAATCCTTACTTCTGTGCGTAACAAAAGCACCAATCTCTTGAAAACTTCCCTCATCTAGGAGAATATCTAAACGCTCTCGGGCAGTTAACTTCCCTTTGGAATGCTGTGCCTCTATTCGCTTAATACCCCCGCCTAAAAGGCTCTCTTCTCTCTTTTCTTTTAAAATTTGTTGTGGAGTTTTATCCATACCTAGCCGCAAAAATAAGTCATTTCAGCTTTTGTAATCCACATCTATTTTTCTTAATAATTTTTATAGGTAGAAAATCCAATTAACGTACTTTTGTAGCTCAATGACTTCAAAAGTTAAGTTAAACGAACTTCAAGCCACCGCTATTTGTGGTAATGATATTTCGTCCAGCTGTTTGTATGTTTCAGCCTTAAGCATAATAGCTGCAGGTTCGTACGCATGGATAGCCTTGCTTATTGTTGGTGCCGTTCTATTTCTTTTTCGAAAAATTTATGGTGAAGTGGTTGGGGCGCTTCCTCTTAATGGAGGAGCGTATAATGCACTACTCAATACAACTAGCAAATTTATAGCAAGTATGGCAGCCTGTTTAACCCTGCTCTCGTACATGGCAACAGCAGTAATTTCTGCATCGGAGGCAATGCATTATTTACAACATCTTATTGAATCCTTACCTGTTATTATATCTACAATAATATTGCTTCTCGTCTTTATGGCCTTAACCATATATGGAATCGGAGAGAGTGCTATTGTGGCTGTTATTATATTTATCTTCCATATTTCCTCTCTTTTTCTGCTGGTAACAGTAAGCGCTGTTTACCTGCTTCAGAATGGTGTAGATGT
>JAURQA010000003.1 GCA_030836345.1 Bacteroidota bacterium | reverse complement strand
TAGGGATGATAAATCGGGAGAGTTCTTGGTGCTTAATAGAATGAAAATCAAGCAATTTAGAATTCACTTTCAATCGGATTTAACGAAACACTTTAAATTTGAAACAAGGGGTGAATGGAACACTTCTCGGTCTGTTTTCTCAAAAAATAGAGGAGCACTGATTTACTTAGATTTTAAGAGAAAATTTAGTTATGCTTCTCAATCCTTGGCTGCGAGATATTCTGTTTTTAATATCCCCGATTTTAATGCTCGAATCTTTGCTTTCGAAGATCAAATACAGTATTTATTCAGCATTGCAGGGTATTATGGCAGGGGACATTCCTTCTACCTTGTTTATTCGGCAAAACCCTCCAGAAAAATTAAAGTATCGGCTAGATATGGCCTTAACCAATATGAGAACCTCTCGGGCAAAAAGTTTGAGAGAACTTCCTTATTTTTACAATTCTTATATCGCATATGATTCAGACTAAACTCAGCGTAAATATTAATAAATGGGCAACGCTTCGCAATGCAAGAGGAGGCAATAATCCTGATTTGGTAGAGGCGGCTAAAAAGATACAGTCTTTTGGAGCCCAGGGAATAACTATTCATCCAAGACCGGATGAGCGACACATAAGATATGCGGATGTGGGGGCTTTAAAAAAGGTGGTGCATACGGAATTTAATATTGAAGGTTATCCCAATGATGAATTTATTGAGCTGGTATTGAATAATAAACCTACACAAGTAACTTTAGTTCCTGATCCTCCCGGTGCCCTTACATCAAGTTTTGGGTGGAATACCATTGAACATTTCGAACGACTGAAGGAGGTAGTCGGATTATTTAAAAAAGCTGAGATTAGAACGTCTATTTTTCTTGATCCAAAACCAGATATGGTTATGCCGCTTAAGGAAATAGGAGCAGATCGAATGGAGCTGTATACTGAATCGTATGCACAAGCATACTCATCAGAGCATAGAGATGAGGTGCTTGAGGGGTTTATTAAAACTGCTGAAAGGGCTACTGCGCTTGGGATTGGAATAAATGCGGGACACGATTTAGATTTAGAAAATCTACATTATTTTTTGAAAAATGTGCCGGGGGTAATGGAGGTAAGTATTGGGCATGCTTTAATCTGTGATGCCATACAATTTGGATTGCAAAACGTAGTTCAGATGTATAAAGCCAGGTGCCAACCGGAGTATAGTTTATGAAAAGAGTAGTTTTTATAGTGGTCTTTGCTATGCTTGGAAAGCAAGCCTTGGCTTGGGGATTTTTGGGTCATAAGACCATTAATTATTATGCGTGTTTTGCTTTGCCGCAAGACTTATTTGGGTTTTACAAAAATTATTCGGACTATGTAAAAACGCATGCAGTGGATGCGGATAGTCGCAGATATTTAATTGATGCGGAGGCTTGCCGCCACTATTTGGACTGTGATCATTATGAGCACTCTGCTCCTTTAGATACAATTCCTCATCGCTGGTTTGATGCCATAGAAAAGTATACGGAAGATACCTTGCTTGAGTTTGGAATCGTGCCATGGCATGTTCTCAATATGAAATATCGGCTTACACAGGCCTTTAAGGAAAAGAACCTTCGAAAGATCCTTAAAAATTCCGCGGATATTGGACATTACATTGCGGATGCACATGTGCCTTTGCACTCGACCAGTAATTATAATGGCCAGCAAACCGATCAGGTGGGTATTCATGCGCTTTGGGAAACGCGTTTGCCTCAACTATTCTATGATTCTATTGATAAGATGCCGGGAACAGTTGAATACATTAGTAACCCGCAAGAATTTATATGGTCTCGTTTGAGTGAGAGTTACTCGATGGTTGATTCTGTACTCCGTTTGGAAAAGTTAATATCTAAAATGCACCCAAATGATAAAAGATCATTGGAACCCTACGGCCGTGGTGTAAAACGGGCCTACAGCATACCTTTTTCTCGCGATTATTATTATGCTTTGGATAATATGGTGGAACGCAGAATGTTGGCGTCGATTGAGGCTGTGGCCTCTTTTTGGTATACTGCATGGGTGGATGCGGGGCAACCTGATCTCTCGGAGTTTGGCAATTTATCTATGGAGGAGTGGTCTGATGATAAAATCATTACTCCTGATTTGAATCAGAAAATGAAAGGCCGGCAGGAGTATGATATTGAATAGAATATGGCTTTTTCAAGCCAATGGAGTGTATTTGTAGGGCCTAGAAGTTAGGTTTCATGCTATATTTCTCATAAAAATTGAGGATTTCATTGACTGCTTCATCTGCAGTATCTACCATTTTAAATAAGTTCATATCTTCTGGACTAATGTATTGGTGCTCTCCTAGCATGGTGTTTTTCATCCAATCGATGAGAGGTTTCCAATAGGTTGAATCTACAAGTACAATGGGAAACTTGGCACGTTTATCGGTTTGAATTAAGGTTAACGCCTCAAACAATTCATCCAATGTTCCAACGCCTCCAGGCATAACAATAAACCCTTGTGAGTATTTCATAAACATCACCTTACGAACAAAAAAGTAGTCGAAAAGCAATGTTTTATCTCGATCTTGGTAGGGGTTTGGCACCTGCTCAAAGGGAAGATTAATATTTAAGCCAACGGAAGGACTGGTGTTGGCACTTTGTGCTCCCTTATTGGCGGCTTCCATTATTCCTGGACCTCCACCAGTAATGACACCTAAGCCCGCTTCACTTATCTTTTTAGCAATATCCTGGGCAAGTTTGTAGTGGTGTTTATTGGGCTTGGTTCGTGCAGATCCGTATATGGATACGCAGGGTCCAATTCTGGCTAAGGCTTGGTATCCGTCTACAAATTCGGCCATAATTTTAAAGATACTCCAGCTGTTTGAACTGGCAATATCAGGCCATTTTTTATTGGCAAAAGCCTTTTTAATTCTCTTTTCTTCTTT
>JAURQA010000027.1 GCA_030836345.1 Bacteroidota bacterium | reverse complement strand
TTCAAAACTTGAACCCCATTCGTTTACTTCAAGTCCCAAATTTTTTGAATACCAGTCATTTGTTTTTTCTGGCGCGTCGGAGAAAAAGAAAATTCCTCCAATTCCAGTCACCTTTGGCTCTAGATTAAGCCCAGTTTCTTCTGTTTTGTCTTCCATTGATTTTATTTTTAATAGTTCCTACTAACGCTTCAGATATAAATAGTAGTAAGTTTTATATCACTAAATTAATAAAAGAAAACCAAATAGGAAATCAGCGTAGGTTTTCGCAAGCAGGCTTGGTTAGCATATTTGTAGTCTTTTGGAATAGATTCCTCAAGAAATCGTGTTCTTTCAATACTCTCCATTCAGTTCACATTAAATACTGTAGGAAAAAATACAAGCCATTTGTCCACAAATTATTCAATTACAAGGTAGGCTAAAGGCGGCACCTTAACTTTGCTCAGTTTAAAGTAGCAATGCCAAAAGATCCTTCAATAAAATCGGTTTTAATTATTGGTTCTGGTCCAATCATCATTGGACAAGCCTGTGAATTTGATTACTCAGGAAGCCAAGCGGCTCGAAGTTTACGTGAGGAGGGAATAGAAGTTTCCCTTATCAACAGTAATCCCGCCACCATTATGACGGATAAAATGAATGCCGATCACATTTACTTATGGCCCTTAACCCCTGAGAGTATAGACAAAATACTTACGGAGCAAAATATAGACAGTGTGTTGCCTACCATGGGTGGTCAAACTGCTCTTAACTTGGCTAAGGAATGCGAAGAATTAGGTATTTTTGAAAAGCATAATGCCCGCATTATTGGTGTAAATATTGAAGCGATTGATCGAATGGAGGATCGTGAAAAGTTTAGACACTTGATGGGTGAGTTAGAGGTAGGTGTAGCAAAAAGTCGCATTGCCAATTCTTACCTAGAGGGAAAAGAAGTTGCTCAGGAAATGGGTTTTCCATTAGTACTTCGGCCGAGTTATACCTTAGGTGGGCACGGGGGTGCTGTAGTTCGTAAAAAAGAAACTTTTGATCATGATTTAAAACGAGCCTTAGAAGCAAGTCCAATACACGAAGTATTGGTGGAGCAAGCTGTTTTAGGCTGGAAGGAATATGAATTTGAATTGCTAAGAGATAGCAAGGATGATATTGCTGTGATCTGTACGATTGAAAACTTTGATCCAATGGGTGTGCATACGGGTGATAGTATTACCGTGGCACCAGCCATGACTTTAAGCGATACTGCTTTTCAAAAAATGCGAGACATGGCATTTAAGATGATGCGCAGCATGGGTAATTTTGCTGGAGGCTGTAATGTGCAGTTTAGTGTAAACCCAGAGGATGAGGAGATTATTGCTATAGAAATTAATCCAAGAGTAAGCCGTAGCTCGGCATTGGCTAGTAAAGCAACGGGATATCCCATTGCTAAAATAGCTGCTAAATTAGCGGTTGGTTTCTACTTGGATGAATTAAAAAACCCTGTGACTAAAACTACGTCGGCATTTTTTGAACCGGCCTTAGATTACGTTATTGTAAAAATACCCCGTTGGAATTTTGATAAGTTTCCTGGCTCCAATCCAGAATTGGGTTTCCAAATGAAGAGTGTTGGTGAGGTAATGGCAATTGGAAGAAGTTTCCAAGAAGCATTGCAGAAGGCCTGTCAAAGTTTAGAAATCGGAAGAGACGGCCTTGGTGCAGACAGACCCATTCAGCGAAATCTGGATTTATTAACCCATAATTTAGAGTATCCAAGTTGGGATAGAGTATTTATGGTTAAGGATGCCTTGTCTTTAGGGATTCCCATTAGTAGTGTTCAAAAGCTTACCAAAATAGATCGATGGTTCTTGGAGCAAGTGAATGAATTAGCTGAATTGGATAATGAAATTAGACGCTGCAGTTTAGAAAACTTACCTGCAGACTTATTAAGAACTGCGAAAGAAAAAGGATATAGTGATGAGCAAATTGCATGGTTGATTGGTAAGATATCAGCCGAGGAAGTTTACCTTAAGCGCAAGGAATGCGGCATAAATAGAGTCTACAAAATGGTGGATACCTGTAGTGCTGAGTTCCCTAGTGAGACCAATTATTTCTATTCCACTTTTGATGGTGAAAATGAGAGTATTGCAAGTACTAAAAAGAAAATTATTGTGCTGGGCAGTGGTCCCAATAGAATTGGTCAAGGAATAGAATTTGATTACAGTTGCGTGCATGGAATAAAAGCAGCGCGCGAAATGGGCTATGAAGCCATTATGGTGAATTGTAATCCGGAAACCGTAAGTACGGATTTTGATATAGCCGATAAATTATACTTTGAGCCTGTATACTGGGAGCATCTTTGGGAAATTATTGACCATGAGAAACCCGAGGGCGTTATTGTTCAACTGGGCGGGCAAACCGCTCTTAAATTGAGCGAGAAACTCAAAGAAAAAGGAATAAAAATCATAGGAACATCTTTTGAAGATATGGATTTAGCCGAGGACCGCGGACGATTCTCCGACCTTTTGGCAGAACTTAACATCCCTTATCCAAAATATGGGGTAGCGCTAAATGCCGAAGAGGCTCTGGTGATTGCTAATCAGGTGGGATATCCTGTATTGGTGAGGCCGAGCTATGTTCTTGGAGGTCAAGGAATGGAAATTGTAATTAATGATGAAGATCTGGAGCGGGCTGTGGTTAAATTAATGGGCAGCATGCCAGGTAATCGAGTACTTATCGATCATTTCCTGGATAGAGCCGAAGAAACAGAATCCGATTGCATTTGCGATGAGAATGATGTGCATGTGATTGGTATGATGGAACACATTGAACCTGCTGGTATTCACTCCGGCGATAGCAGTGCTGTCCTTCCTCCCTTCTCACTGTCAGAAAGTGTGATTTCTCAAATGGAAGAATATACAATTAAACTGGCCAAGGCATTGAAAATTAGGGGCCTTATGAATATCCAGTTTGCTGTCAAAAACGAGAAAGTATATGTGATCGAGGCCAATCCAAGAGCTTCTAGAACAGTCCCTTTCATTTGCAAAGCCTACAATTTTCCTTACATAAATATGGCTACTAAGGTGATGCTAGGAACTCATAAAGTGAAAGATTTTGATATCCCTGCTAGACCATCAGGCTTTGCAATTAAGAAGCCTGTTTTTAGTTTTAACAAGTTTCCAGGAGTGAGCAAAGAACTTGGCCCAGAAATGAAAAGTACAGGTGAGGAAATTCTTTTTGTAAAAAGTACACAAGATGCTGAATTTAGAGAAATCTATAAAATGAAATCCGTTTACTTAAGCAAGTAAGGGTAACTACGTTACCCTAGAAGGAGTTGACGCTTGCCTAGATTTTCATTCTAATACATCCCAGGTCTTATCCGCCAATAATCGGACGGTATTTAGGAAAGTAAACGGTGTTTTTTTTCCCCACTCATAAGGAGCTATCATGCTTAGTAGCCAGGATTCATCTTCCCTTTGGTATAAGTGATACATGGTTCCAACCACGGGTTCAAAATTCATATCTGCTTTGTATATTGTATGTGATACTTTAAGGCGGTCTTGAATCTCTTTTGCTTGATTCATGAGCAATGCCGCCTGCTTTTGGAGCATAGAAATTTGTTGTTCTGCTTGATTCTGCATGCTTTCATGAGCATTGGCCTTCATAAGGCTTTTATCCATGGGATCAATTTTTGGAGAGGCCACGGTAATGGGATAAGGAGCGGCATATGGCTCACCCTGATATAGCGCATCTTTTAAAAACACAGGCCTATTATCTTCCTGCTCTTTTTGTTCCGTTATGCTCTCTTTTGATTGTTCCAAAGTATTAATAGTAACAACAAAAGGCATAAAAAGATTTATAAATTCATAATCACTTGTAAAATGGGGTAATTTATACCCAGTTATTTGCTACTAATAGCTCAGCAATTTGTACTGCATTGGTTGCTGCTCCCTTACGCAGGTTGTCGCTAACCACCCAAAGATTTAAACCGTTTTTTACAGTAGTATCTCTGCGTATTCTTCCTACAAAAACAGCATCTTTATCATGTGCAGTTAAAGGCATAGGGTATTCATTTTGATTGACATTGTTTTGAACTACAATTCCTGTGGCTTTTTCTAATAATTCTATGGCCTCCGTCAAATCATAGGAATTTTTAAACTCCACATTAATTGCCTCGCTATGTCCTCCCATAGTTGGAATACGCACGCAGGTAGCAGTAACTTCTAAGGTGGGATCCAACATTTTCTTAGTTTCATTCACCATTTTCTCCTCCTCTTTAGTGCTTCCATTCTCCATAAAAACATCAATATGAGGCAATACATTCATATCAATTTTATGTGGATAAGCCTTTTCCCCTTGTTTTCCTGCCCGTTCATCCATCATTTGAGTAACGGCAGCTACTCCCGTTCCAGTTACACTTTGATAAGTACTTATTACTACTCGTTTTATGCCATATGCTTGGTGTAGTGGTTTTAAAGCCACCAACATTTGGATGGTAGAACAATTGGGATTAGCTATGATTTTTTTGTTCTTATTTAAGGCCTCGGGATTTACTTCCGGGATTACCAGAGGGACGCCTTCAACCATGCGCCACGCGCTGCTATTATCTATTACATAAGTGCCTTTGGCCGCAAATTTTTCAGCCAAATCTTTGCTTATTGCTCCGCCAGCACTAAAAAGAGCTATTTCAGGTGCTTGGTTGATGGCTTCTTCGGCCGAAATAATAGCATAAGGAGTTCCTTTGAAAGATACTCTTTTTCCAATGCTCCGCTTAGAAGCTACGGGTAAAAGAACACTGATTGGAAAATCGCGTTCCTCCAAAATTTGTAGCATTTTACTGCCCACCAGGCCGGTGGCACCTACAAGGGCTACCTTCATTTATTCTTCAGTAGGAGCGTCGTTAGGCATTACTTCGGTTCCATCCTCTATGGTTCCATCCTCTTTCATTTCATTCTCCATTTGCTCAAATACATCGGCGGCATCTGCACTATCTACTTGATCCTGAGCCTCCAATTCTTCTTCGCTTACCGTTGCTTCGCCTCCGCAGGCAATTAAAAATCCACTGAGAGCAAAAACAAACATTAATTTTTTCATGAGGCAAAAATACAAAATATTGAATAAAATATTAGGATTTTAAGGACTTTAAGATTTCTAAATTTTCTCAATCCTTCCGCCTTTTTTTATAACGTAAGAGGAACCCAAGAATGTCCTATTCTGTTTTTTTATTTTTTTAGGATCTATGCGAAGCCCTTTAAAGAATAGATAGCCGCCAGTTAAGGAGCAAATTTCTGTATAATCTTGAGGAACGCTCATTTTTTCTTGACCCCCAGCAAGAATAATATTTACCGGCTTCTTTATTTTTGAGGCCAATAATATGTCACTGGCCGAAGCATTCATATCTGCAACTACAATAACGGTGTCCGTATCTGGATACCATTGAATGCCTTTCATGATGGCTTCACAATAATTTTCAGGAGGCAAACCTCCTTGTCCGAGCAGCATGGTTTTTCTCATGCAGCTAAAAATACTGTCGTAATTAGTACTATTGCTCTGGTAAATCCCTCCAGTTTTCCCTAATTTTTTATAGTGGTCTGGTTCATTATTTCCATCATTAAAGAAGATAAATCGTGCATCGTGCCTCATGCGCGGTTGGTTTTTTACCCAAAGCATAACCTCCGCACTATAAGGTGCCATAGAGCCGGTAATATCTGTTATTACAATAGGGTGTTTTCCTTTCGGAATTTTTTGTAAGGTTCTATAGACATCAATGTTTTTTAAATTCTGCGTATTAAAAGAACCTATGTTCATTCGTTTCTCTGGTACTTCCCAGAGAACAGTGGTATCTTTTTTGAGGTATGTTTTTTCTCTTCGGCCCCAAATGCCGGGCTTATAATACGTGATTCCTTTCTTGCGCTTTGCATTGCTCCTGGGATAATAAATGCCGGTTCCTATACGCCTCCGTTTTACTTTTATCCTGCGGCTTGGAGGAATCACAATAATGGAGTCTTTGTAGGAGTCTAAAATATCCTCCACAATGGTAAGTGTCGACTCAATTCGCTTGGTTGGGATTTCATTTTTTAAATAAATCACAAACCCATGAAAGTAATTACTGGCGGTTTTTTTTGTTTTTGCTTTGTGTTGTTCCAGTACTTTCCAGTGTACTTTTTTTAATTTAAAAAGTTCAGGGTATTTTTTCTCTAATTCCTTAAACCTAAAATAGTTGAGTCTAGGCTGGTTAAAGCTGTCCACCTCTTTAAATCGAGTGTATACCAAGTGAATGGCATGTATTCTCTCTTTATTTTTTAAGATTTCTGTATTGATTTCTCTGACTATTTGTGCTTTAGAAAAAGGCGTTTGCAAGTATGCTATATTATCGGACTTACGATAGGGAAGGTAAGGAATATGCGAGGGCCTTAAGCGCATCAAACGATCAATCTCGTCTGCTCTGGCCTCAACCGTGAAAAGTGTAAGAAGTAATATGATGGCAATTTTGCGCATGTAACATAGATATAACGTAAGGTTTCGCCCGTATATTTTATACGTCATACATTCCAAATATAGTCAAAGCTTTATAAAAAATGGCAGAGATCATCAATAGGAAGCGCTTTGCTTTTGGTAAAGCCCTCGGCATACTCTGTTTGGGCGTAGCGTCCAAATTCTCTGGCTCTTCCATCTAAATAAGCAAAAAAATTAGCGCCGCTAATGGGCGTTTCAGGCTCCGTACTCTCGGGGTCAAAAAACTGGGTTTTAAAGGCCTTTATCGCTTCTATTTTCTGGGTGTAATGTTTTGTAATATCCACTACAATGTCTGGTTCTATCCAACGATCTTGTATGTAATGAAGAATAATCTTGGGACGATGTGGCTTTTGATTATGTTCATCTTTAATTTTTACAAGACCTGATAAAAATGCGGCTCTTTCTACTAATTTTGCAGCTCTAGCATGATCTGGGTGTCTATCTCTAATGGCATTAGCTAAGAGTATTTTTGGTTTATACTTTCGTATGACTCCAATAATGGCGATTAAATGTTCTTTACTTTCTTCAAAAAAACCATCTCCTAAATCTAAATTTTCTCGGACGTCTAAATCTAAAATGGCAGCACTAATCTGAGCTTCCTGATCTCTAGTTTTGGCCGTTCCTCGGGTGCCTAATTCTCCTCTGGTTAAATCAATAACGCCGGTCTTGTAGCCTTTTTTCTTTTGGGCTATTAAAGTCCCTGCGCAGGAGAGTTCAACATCATCGGGATGGGCTGCAAATGCAAGAATATCTATCATTGGTTTATTTCGAATGGAGGGTTAAAGAGGAGGTTCATCATTGTGGTACCAACCGCTTTAAGAGTTGGTTTATGAATGTTGGACATGTCGTCTTTTAAGGTGTGCCAGTAATGGGCAAAGCCCCGTGTTCTATCAAATTGAATAATATCAATCATTGGAATACCCGTGGCTTGGTTGACGTATAAATGGTCATCAATAGTGGGCCCAGAGGCAATATTTACAAAATGACTTCCATAGCCTAATTCTTGGGCCATAGTCCATACATGAGTCATAACGTAGCCCGCATTTCGCTCACTGTACCCTTCGCGGCCAAATTCCGCATCCTTGGCTCCAACCATATCCAATAAAACTCCGTAATTGGCGGTATAGTTATCTATGTGTTTGTTTTTACCCCAGTATTGGCTCCCCAAACAAAACGAATTTGGGTATTCGCTTTTTCCAAAATCTTCGGCATCCCAAAAAATGATATCGAGCCCATGTTTTGGCCTTGTATTTTTGAGGGTTTTGGCCATGGATAAAAGGATTCCCACTCCGCTCGCTCCATCATTGGCTCCCAATAATGGTTTGGTGTGATTGCTGGGGTCACTGTCATTATCAGCAAATGGTCGACTGTCCCAATGGCTGGAATACAAAGCTCTTTGAGGGTGATCTGGAAGAAATGATCCAATGAGATTATAAATGGGAATGGTTTCGTTGCGGAAGTTTAGGGCTTCTCCTTTTTGATAATAAACGGTATCGCAGTACTTGTTTAGTTCGTCGTAGAGATAATCGGCACATTTTTTATGTGCTGCAGTTCCTGGAATTCTAAATCCAAAATCAATTTGGTTTTGGATGTAGGAAAAAGCACTTTCTTCATCAAAAACAGGAGCTTGGTTTTCAATGAGGCTCTCAACGATAGTGGGTTCCTCTTCCTCAACGTAATCTGAGTTTCCACAGTGAGAAAATAGGACTAAGCTTAAGGGTAAACTGCCAATAAGAAGCGATTTCAAGGGTCTCATCTATTGCAAAAATAGGCCTTATTTACCTATATTCGCCAAGTGATTAATGTGCAGAGTATGACGGGTTTTGGAAAGTCCACTATGGACAATGATGAGATTGCCGTTGAGTGTGAAATGCGTTCATTGAACGGAAAATTTATTGATTTAGATATTCGACTTCCCAAACATCTTTATGAGATTGATGTGGAAATTCGCAAGAGGGTTTCTTCCATTTTGGTGAGAGGCTCTGTGGTTTTGGTATTCAATATTGTCAATAAGCCGAGTACCCTATCACAGAATATATCTGTAAATAAAAGTTTGGCGCGTAAATACAATGACGAATTTTTGGCTCTGGAAAAAGAACTAGATTTAAAGAGCCCAGATTTGTTTGGGCAAATTGCAAATATGCCGGAAATCATTCAAACACATGAAGCGGGATATTCAGATGAATCACGTAAACTTATTATTGATTGTGCCTTAGCTGCTGCCCATAAATTGGTCGATTTTAGACAAACGGAGGGAAAAGTACTTCACGATGATTTGTTGGGAAATATTGAAGCCATTGAAGAACGTTTGGAACAGATAAAAGAGCACGAGGGGCCACGAAAAGAAGCGCTGAAGGAAAAAATGTACGGACATTTATCCCAACATGTGGATATGGATAAAATAGATGAGACGCGATTTGAACAAGAGTTACTGCACTATTTAGATAAGTGGGATGTTTCCGAGGAAAAGGTGAGACTCGCACAACATTTAAACTATTTTAGGGAAACAATGGCCTTACCTAATTCGGGTAAAAAATTGTATTTCATCAATCAAGAAATGAATCGTGAATCTAATACACTTGGGGTGAAAAGCAATTATTTTGCTATTCAACAGCTTATAGTTGAGGTTAAGGAGCGTTTGGAACAAATTAAAGAGCAAGTGATGAACATTGTTTAAAGACAGTCTTATTAATATAGCATGAAATCGAATCTATATGTGTTTTGTTTGTTGTTTGCATTTACTGTGATGTCTACTATGCATGCGCAATGGGGTTCAAGCACCAGTGCTCAGGTTAGTAGCAATGCAAATGAGGAATTGGATTCTTCTGTAATTCAACCCCATTCATTTGATGACCTGATTACTAATTACAATGGGTATGTTACAAACTACATGAATGTATTAGATGCCTATGAGGGAAATCTCATCGTGCGCGTATTGCAAAGTGGTAAAAGAGTAAAATGGCTCATTGAAGATTTTTCACATTCATCGGCAGTTATTTTAAATGCCATTGTGCAGGGGGAGCTTGCAGATGAGAGTTTTATTGAAGACTATTTAGATTATGTAAAGATGCCCTTTTTAAAGGAGCTCAACCAGGTTTTAGATTCAGAGGAAAGGGCCCGTTTAGAAATTATTTCCAAAGGGAATAAAAGTTTGTATTCAGATATCTGTATGCTTCATCAGTTTGCACCAGAAACGGTTTTGCCCGAAGATCAAATATTTTTTGATGCGATTACATCGGCCTATACCCAAATTATTGCTCGCGACTTTAATTATTCAAATAATGAAGGTTCCTACAAAGGGTATCGAAAATATAATGCTTTGACTTATACAGAGGTTCAACCTATTTTCACCTATTTTGATTCTACCAGAGACCGGGTGCTTAGGCAGTATGGGATTTATTCCAAAGAGGCTAAAGGGGCTCTAGAGAACTTGAAAAAAGAAGATCATTCATCTGAAAAGATAGCGAATATATATTTTCAAACCAGCAACCAGAAAGTAGCATTGCTAAATATTTGGCAAAAAGATCCGCAGGCTTTTATTATTTTAGAGGCTTTCGATGGAAATGCACGAAAAAGGGGCTTAGACCATGTTTCAATCTATCAATCTCCCACCCTTGTTCAAAGTATATTAGCAGATAATAGATTTACACAACGGTTAGCAGGAGTGGGTCAATTCTCTTTATTGAAGCGAAATAAATCTAAAATGCAAGCTTCTGGAGTTTGTTTAAGTGAGATTGAAAAAGCAATGGATGCGGTTTTGGATGAGCAGTATTATGGAAACGACTCCTTTATATACTCTTATTTTGATTTCTTGGATGAGGAAGAGTTAAATAGTGCGCATTACATCCTCAATACAACAAATGTGTGGTATCCTGGCTATTCTAAGGAGGTCAATGCCAATGAAGACTTTGAGAGTGACATAGGTCAAGGCCTTTTTGTTTCTGCAGGATGTATCACTAATGCTATTTCTACAAAAAATGTTCAGGGATTCTCTCAAATAAAAGTTCCTTCCCAATACAGTGGATACCACTTTACTGTGGGATATATAAAACAAAACTCAGGGGCTTACTTGTCTTTTTACAATGCCGGTAATCTGGAGGACTTTTACTTTAGGCATGTTGAATATGGGGGCGTTGGAATGATCCCTCTATCTAAAAATGGTCGCAGTTCTATTTCTCTAAGCGTTCCTTTGAGGTATTCGAGAGCTACTTTGGTGAACCCTTTTGATTTGAATTACTTTTCATCAGCTCCTATTTCTGCTAATGCCGTTGAGGTAGCAAAAACGAATGGACTTAGCCTTGGTCTTGGCATTCAGTACATGGTTTACCCCTTGCGTTTCTGGTCTATTTCAGCTGAAGCTAAATATTTTTCAAACTCCATTTATCATCCTCAATGGAAGGTAAAATCGAATCATAATAGCAATCTAAATTCTTTTAATTTTAGAGGGTTTCAGTTGGGCATTTCATCTTCAATTTACTTTAGTACTCTATGAAAAGACTTCTCATTTTATGTGTTCTATTCCTAAGTACAAACCTGTATGCTCAGGAGGAAGAGCCCCGCTATTTAGCTATAAAGGATGTAGATTATAATATCGTAAAATTAGGCTTGCTTAATGCAACGGAGGGCTTGGATCCGTTTTTTGATTCATGTAAAAATGCGCAAGTGGTTTATTCTGGAGAGAACCATTTGTACATTCCATTCAATAATTTAATTTCCTTCACCATTCTAAACGAATTAAATACGCGGCATGGGTTTAAAGATTATATCATTGAACTAGGGCCGGCACGATCCCATTTGATCAATGAATTTCTTAAAGGCGATTCCATGGCTGCATTAAAACTAAAAGCGAGTTCATCTTATTCCCATTTTACGCTCTATGAATCATTAAAAGCATGGAATGATGTTTTGGTGCCTGAACGGAAAATTACAGCGCATGGAATCGATGTGGAACGTTTCAATGAGATCCCTCTAATGAACATTGGGGAGTTATTTGAAAATAGGAATACAGATGTTCCCAATGGCATTGAGCCCTTAAGAAATAGTGCTATTTATAGATTTCACAGAATCATGGAATCGGGTTTAAAGTTCTTTGCAAAACCAGGGGAGTCATATTATGGGTCTTATAAAGTTTCACTGATGGGTGTTAAACAAATCATTTTTACATCCGATTCTTTAAGCCAGTCATTAAAAGCCTACTTTGGTGAAGAGTATGATTTTTTCAAAGAGCAAATAGGCTATTTGAAAGAGTATGTTACTTTTAAGGAGTATCATAATACGCCTCTCGAACATAATTGGCGAGAAACACATATGTTTAAACGACTGAATTATTTGATTCAGGCGTATCCAGAAAAGCAATTTTACGGACAGTTTGGACGCTGTCATTCTATACGTACCGTTATTGAAAAGGAGTGCGATTGGTATGCGTTTAAAAGTACAATGGAGCGAATTGCACAAAAGAATCCAGGGATTAAAACGGTGTCTATGGGAATGTTTTATGGAAAGAATCGCAGCCAATATTATGATAAAAAGTACCGTAATCTAATGAAGTATGCTCCATCAGAAAAAATAAGTTTATTTAACTTAAAGCCTTTTGGAATCCCCACGCGCATTGCCAGTCAGTTCGACTTTGCTTTGGTCAACGACCGAATGCTTGCTAAAAAAGTCTCTCAAAAGAGAACTAAAAGAGCAAATCATTTTGGCTTGAAAAACACCTATTCTTTTGGTCTGGAAGCATGGCTTGCTTCCCAATCAGGAATTTCAGATATTTATGCTTTAGATAGTTTGGAGTTTAGGGCAGGAGCTTTGCCTCATCTTGGCGTTTTTGCACGAGTGAACTTAATCCACAGAATAAACTCAGAATTGGGATTCTCATGGGCCGCAGGTAATTGGAGAGAGCAAAGAAATAGAGTGGCAATGGACTTTAAGTCAAAAGCCATTCGGGGCCAATTAGGTTATGCTCTTATTAACGGAAAAAAAGGAGCTGTAGATTTTCATGTTGGCGGCTTATATACGGTTCAAAAATTAACTCGAAGTAAAGGGTCTGATAGTTTGTTTGGTACTAAAATACTTTCGAATTTTAGGAAACAAGACGTTTTATTAACCGGCGGTATCACGCTTCAATATAACGATGGATCTGGGATATATATGGCGCTAAGTGGAGATTATACAAGTCCTCTAAGTATCAATAATAGAGGGTGGTCTTTAGATGGTTCTGCGCCAGCAAAACAATTTGGAAATCCAAAAATAACCAACGAGTATGCCACCCCTTTAATGGTTATTCTTAAATTAGGTTTGATATTATGAAAAACTTGTTAAAACAACTGCCCAATCTACTCACGCTATCCAATTTAGCTTGCGGAATTCTTGGGATAATAGCCGTTTTTGAAGGCAAGCTGGAACAGGCATTTTGGTTCATGGTTCTAGCGGCCGTATTTGATTTCTTTGACGGCTTTGTTGCGCGTTTGGTAAATGCAGCTGGAGCATTGGGAAAACAACTAGACTCGCTGGCAGATGGCGTTACTTTTGGTGTTTTACCTGGGTTTATCTGGTGGGATTTTATGAATGCCATGGGCCATTGCAGTACCCAAGGTTTTTGTATAAATAAATACGTATTTCTGGCCATACCCTTGGCGGCGATATATCGCTTAGCCTTATTTAATATAGATACGCGCCAAAGCCAAGGTTTTATTGGTGTACCCACGCCCATAACGGGCTTAACCATAGCATCTATGGTCTTTTTATTTGATGGGACAAACTTGGGCAATGCCATTGGTGGCCAAACGGAGTTTATGATATTGCTCCCGTTTGTATTTGCTTTTTTTATGCTTTCTAATTGGGAAATGTTTGCTTTTAAGATAAAAAAAGGGGATCCTTTTAAAATACAAAAGGGGATCTTTTTGCTTGCATCTATTGCTTTCATGGCCTTATTCCCCAAAGAAGCAGGACTAAGTATTTACTTCATGTATATTGGAATATCTCTTTTATCCCATTACTTTGTGAAAAATCATGACTAAGGTAGCTATAATAATGGGCAGCGATAGCGATTTACCAGTAATGGTAGAAGCTGAAAAAGTGCTTAAAAAACTCAAGATTGACTGTGATACAACAGTAGTAAGCGCACATAGAACACCTGATAGGCTAGTGGAGTTCTCCAAAACAGCCCATGAACATCATTATTCTGTTATTATAGCAGGAGCAGGCGGCGCGGCACACCTTCCCGGAATGGTTGCAGCATTTTCGCCATTGCCAGTTATTGGAGTTCCTGTAAAATCGTCGAATATGAATGGTATAGACAGTTTGTACTCCATTGTTCAAATGCCTCCCGGGGTTCCCGTAGCCACAGTAGCCATTAACGGTGCAAAAAATGCAGGGATTTTAGCGGCTCAAATTATTGGGTCTTCCAATGCAGAGGTACTGCAGCGCGTTTCTATTTATAAGAATAAAATGGAAAATGAAGTGTTGAACAAAGCATCTAAGTTAGAGAGCATGGATTCTTTGGACTACTTAAAAAACATAATGGGCAAGTAATCCGTTTATTTGCAGAATAATCACACATGAAACCATTTTTTATTGCCTTTTTGAGCTTAGCGAGTTTGCCTTTATTAGCCCAGAAGGGGTCTATCTCAGGGACACTTACCGACACCTCTAGGATATCAGATTTTGAGGATGCATCGATCTTATTATTAAGAAAGAGCGATAATACATTGCTTAGTTTTACACGATCTAATGCGGGCGGTCAATTTAGATTTAATGATTTAGATTCCGGCTCCTATAAAATTATTGCTTCCAATCCAGAGTTTGCCGATATGGTTGACTTTGTTGATTTAAAGCCTAATGAGTCCCAAAATTTGGGAGCGCTCAATATGATTCAATCGTACGAACTTATGAAAGCAATTGTCATTCGTGCCAAGCGAGCGGCAATACAAATGAAGGGAGATACAGTAATATTTGTTGCAGATAGCTTTAAAACCTTTGAAGGAGCAACCGTAGAGGATTTGCTGCGTAAGCTGCCCGGAGTGCAGGTAGATCGCTCAGGAAATATTGTGGCTCAAGGTAAAGATGTAGATCGCGTATTAGTGGATGGGGAGGAGTTCTTTGGAGATGATGCTACCATTGCCACCAAAAACTTAAATGCCAAAGATGTAGATGCGGTAAAAGTATATGACGCGCAATCGGATGATGCGAAAGCTGCTGGGGATGGAGAAACCTTAAAAGTGATGGATATTCGATTAAAGGACAATGCCAAAAAAGGCTGGATAGCAAAGGTAACTGCGGGAGGTGCTCGGGGCGAAAACCATGATTTTTTATATGATGGAAAAATATTTGTAAATCACTTTAGACAGAAAGAACGCTTTGGTGTGTATGCTATTACAGCTAATTCGCCCGAGGTTAATATTTCGTGGAGGGAGAAGAGAGAGTTTACGAATAGCATTAACTCCTCTTTTAGTTCCGAAGGGTTCTCGACAACTTTTACAAAATCTGATTTTGATTATTGGCTGGGTTATAGTCAGGGTTTACCAAAAGGAAATACGACCTATGGTTATTATCAAAATAAATTTCACAACAATAAAATTAGTCTGAATATAAATGGAGGTTATAAGGAGTTGTTATTGGATACTCGAACCAGCAACCGAAGAAAAAGCTTGTTAGAGAGCAACTCGCTGGATAGACTTGATTCAAACGTAGTATCTAATTTTAAAAATAGGGCTGATTTTGGGATTAGCACGGAGATCCAACTGGATACTTTTACCAATATAGGAATAAGTTTTAAAGCAAATCAGGATCGACTTAAAAATGAAAGCTCTCAAGAATATAGCAGCTTTTCAGGAGATGGGCGGTCTCTCAATTCGCAAAGCAGCAAGAGTAAAGTAAATGGACAATCAGAGAGCGTCTCTCTTTCCATTTTTTTAAGGAAAAAGTTTGAAAAAGAAAATCAATACTTTGGAGCAAACTTCTCATATGGTATAAAAAATAACGAGGATTCTACAGACTTTGAATCTACCGTGCGCACATTTGTTGATACGGGTGCCCAAAGAAATCAGTGGACACAAAAAAAGGGTTTTAAAGGAAAGGCAGATAACCTCAGCGCTCGAGTATTCTACAATCATCCGCTATCGAAAGAAGTTTTTATTTCGGCATCAACGACCACAAATATTGAGAATATGGAAAGCGAGAAATTCACGTTTAATGAAAACAGTTTCAGCTATATTGATAGCTTAAGTTCCATTTCAGATTACTCCGTACTGCGAATGGTGAACTCAACAGGCATTAATTGGTTGCGCAATAAAATTCGTTTTAAGATTGGCTTAAATCACAATTTTATAAGCCTAAATCAAAAAGAACAAATTAGAGGGATTGATTTTACGCAAGATCCTATTAATACCTTTGTTCCTACCATGGAGTTTAATTATAAATATTATACCCAAGGTAATTTAAACATTAAATATTCATCCAATGTTACCACCCCTAGTATCAATCAGATTCAACCAATTATTGATAATATTAATCCAATAAATTTAAACATCGGAAATGTCAATTTAAAAAACTCATTGACGCATAATGTTCGCCTTCGATTGTTTGATAACAGAACATTTAAGAGCCGATATATCTTTGGTAATTTACGATTTTTTGCAACACAGGATGCCTTTGTTTCAAAAGTAAATTATGATGAATTTGGAAGAAGTGTGAATCAAACAGTCAATGGAAATGGAGTGTATGGGTTTAATGGAAATTTCAACTACTATAAGAATTTTGGTAAGCTGCCATTAAGCGTTCGTATGGGGTATCGCCCTTCCTATGACCGGTTTGTAAATTTCATTAATGATGTAGAAAATACGACCAATTCGTGGAGCCACAATATAAATCCTGGAATTGACCTAGACTTTGGAAAATATGGTTTGAATTTCTCATACACCTATAATTTCTCTAAATCTACAGCAAGTGTATTCAAAGAGTTTGAGAATGAAAATGTTATGCAAAGCTGGGATCTTGAATTATTCTATGAGAACCCTAAAGTGGTTGATTTGGAAGTTGAAATGACGCAAAATATTAGACCAACGAATGCTGTTTTTAAGCAGAACTCCAATAGTTTTATAGTCTCTGCAAGCGCAGCCCGGTATTTGGATAAAAAGCGAAAAGTAAAATTTAAGCTTGGCGTATACGATTTATTCAACCAAAATATTGGGTATAGCAGAAATGTATATCAAAATACCATTTCAGAAAATACATATAATATTTTCACTCAGTATTTTTATGCTAGATTATCTTGGAGGTTTAGTCGTTTGGGTTCCAATCAGGGCAATACGTCAACTAGGAGAGGAATGTCAACTACTTCTAAGTCTAAACCCAATAAAAAGCCAGTGAAAAAGTCTGGGAGAATGAAAGGAATGCATAAATGATAAGAATAGCAATGCTACTAGTCATGACCATTTCATTTGGATTGCAGGCGCAATACATGGATTCGTGTACCGTAACATTTGAAAAAACCATGTACATCCAGAATATGATGAAGGATAATGAGTGGATGAAAAAATACGCATCTAATATTCCCGCAGAGAATAAAGAAGTATTTTACTTGGTGGTTAGACCGCATGGGTCGGAGTATTTCCCAGAAAATACGAACGATATTAGGGTTCCCGGTTTATGGGGATATGCACTTAATAAAAACCAAGTTTCAACGGATTTAAAAGACTCTTTATATTCAGAGAATAAGGATATTTATGACAAAAAGGTTCGTGTAGTAGATACAACACGTAATATGAGTTGGACGATCACAAATACGCATAGAAATATTGCGGGTTATAATTGCCGCCAGGCGACTACGGTTATTTTTGACTCGGTTAAGGTTTTTGCATTTTACTGTCCTCAAATAAAGCCATCAGCTGGTCCTGATGCTTTTAATGGCCTACCAGGATGTATTTTAGGCGTGGCATTGCCTGCTTTACATCTAAACTGGTTTGCTTCTAAGGTATCTCCCAGTTTAAAGGAGCTGCCAAAAAACTATATGCTAGAAAAGAAAAGAGAGCAACACACCAATGCTTCTCTAGTTGAACTGCTCTCCAGTAAATCAAGCCAAATGCCTGCAAAGTATCGGCGGAAGAGCTATTATATTAATGCAATGATGATCTTACTATAGTTAGTTATGCTTATCATAGAAGATGTTTTAGTATCAGATAATTTAATAAACACCCAGTTCGCTTGCAATACTTCGGCTTGTAAAGGGGCCTGTTGTGTAGAGGGAGATTATGGTGCGCCATTAGAAAAAGAAGAGATTCAAATTATTCAGGATAGCATTAACCAAATTAAACCATTTATGGAAGTTGAAGGCATTGCTTTGCTCGACGCCGAGGGGTTTCATGAAAAGGATATTGATGAAGAGGACTGTACCACATGTTTACCTAGCGGGGCTTGTGTTTTTGTAAAATTTGATGGAATGATGGCCACCTGTGCTATTGAGAATGCACAACGAGCTGGAGCTTTATCATTTAAGAAACCAATCTCATGCCATCTTTATCCGGTAAGGGTTAAAAAAATAGGAGAATATTTGGCGCTAAATTATCATAAATGGGATATTTGTGAACCGGCTTGCCAAAGAGGAGATAAAGAAAATATCAGGGTATCAGATTTTTTAAAGGAGCCCTTAATCCGAAAATTTGGTGAGCACTGGTATGAGGAGTTTAAGAACGTGCTTGTCCATTTAAGAGAAAAAAAAGCATAGGCAAAATTCTGCCTACGCTTTTTGGGTTGTTATGTAGTTGTTTTTAAAGTATTGAGAAATATCTCCCTTTCTGGGAGCTATAAAAATCAAACACGCTCAAAAGTATAATATATGATACAAAATAACAAATTTTTTTTTATTGAAAAACATTGAAATTGACATATATGTTTACACTGAGTGCAATTATAATAAAGAAATTTGACATATATGTCAAAAAATGGATTAAGTTTAGAATCTCACAAGAAAAAATTTGGTGCCAAAGTAAAAGGAATTCGCAGAGGAAAAGGCTTATCTCAATTAGACCTGGCTGTTAAATGCAATTTGGAAATAACGGCCATTTCTAGGATAGAAAATGGAAGAACCAATGTGACGTTAAAAACGGTCCTCATCTTATCTGAAGCCCTGGGGATTGAATTAAAGGATCTGTTCGACTACAACTAGTGCAAACAAATAGTTTTTGCTCGATTAATTATACGAAAGAGGGTGCTTAAGCTACGTATGTAACTGATTTCACTGCTTCAATTATAGCTTTTACACTTGGGAGGTATTCCTCAACAAAAGTGCTTGCATAGGGCAGAGTGGTATCTTTAGAAGTAATTCTTCTAATGGGAGCATCGAGGTGATCAAACGCTTTTAATTGAACCATATGACTAATTTCTGAGCTGATACTAGCTAGTGGCCACGCTTCTTCAACAATGACTAATCGATTGGTTTTTTTCACGCTATTAATAACGGTATCATAATCAATGGGTCTTACTGTTCTTAAATCAATGAGTTCGGCGTTAATGCCTTCTTTTTTTAATTCCTGAACGGCTGTTTGAGCGCGCAACATCATTTTTCCAAAGCTAACTATAGTTACATCAGATCCTACTTCATCCACTCGGGCCACTCCTATAGGGATCAGATATTCTTCCTCTGGGACAGGACCTTTCGCCCCATACATTTGCTCACTTTCCATAAAGATTACGGGATTGTTATCTCTAATAGAGGTTTTAAGCAATCCTTTGGCATCTTGACAATTGCTTGGAACCACTACTTTTAATCCTGGAGTATTGGCATACCAGTTTTCGAAATTTTGAGAATGTTGTTGTGCTAATTGACCTGCACTACCTGTGGGCCCTCTAAAAACGATGGGGCAGGT
>JAURQA010000026.1 GCA_030836345.1 Bacteroidota bacterium | reverse complement strand
TCAAAAAATGCAATACATAAAAAAAGAAAAAGCTTTAATCCTATTAGCAGATGGAACCATTTTTTATGGAAAATCTATTGGTAAAAAGGGTTCTGCATTTGGTGAGGTGTGTTTCAATACAGGAACTACCGGTTATCAAGAAATATTTACTGATCCCTCGTATTTTGGACAGATCATGGTCACTACAAATACTCATATTGGGAATTACGGTGTCCTCGAAAGTGAATCCCAATCAGATCAAATATCCATTTCAGGTTTAATTTGTAAAGACTTCAGTTTTACCTATTCAAGACCCGCTGCAGAAATGTCTCTGTACAACTTCTTAGAACGCCAAAAATTGGTTACCATTTCAGATGTGGATACACGTGCACTGGTTAATTATATCCGTGAGCATGGAGCTATGAATGCCGTAATATCTACAGAGATAGAAAAAGAAGCGAGTCTTCATGAAGCACTGCAAAACTTACCTAGTATGGAAGGTCTAGAATTGGCTTCTAAAGTTTCAACGAAGCAGGTCTATACCTATGGAAATCCGGATGCAACTCACAAAATTGCAGCTCTTGATTTAGGGATTAAAAGAAACATTCTTGAGCATATGGCATCCCAAGACATGTTTATTAAAGTATTTCCTTACGACACTTCTTTCGAAACCTTATCAGAATGGAATCCTGACGGTTATTTTTTATCAAACGGACCTGGAGATCCAGAACCTTTGAAAGGAGTTCAAGCAGTAGCCAAGAAAATTATGGATGCGAATAAACCTTTATTCGGAATTTGCTTGGGGCATCAGATTATAGCTTTAGCAAATGGAATACCCACATTTAAAATGTTTAATGGACATCGAGGAATCAATCACCCGGTGAAGAATATAATCTCAGGAAAAGGAGAAATTACCTCTCAAAATCACGGATTTGCTGTAGATATGGAAGCTGCTAAAAATCACCCCGATATTGAGATCACCCACCTCCACTTGAATGATCATACACTGGCAGGCATGCGTTTGAAAGACAAAAATTGTTTTTCTGTTCAATACCATCCAGAAGCTGGACCTGGTCCAAACGACGCCACGTATTTATTTAAACAGTTTAAAGAACTAATAACTAACCAATAACTGAACCAAACCACATATAATTTAAACGACATGAGTATCATTATTAACATACATGCAAGACAAATTTTTGATTCAAGAGGAAATCCAACAGTAGAAGTAGATGTCATTACCGAAAACGGTATTCTAGGGCGTGCTGCTGTACCCTCAGGAGCCTCTACGGGAGAACATGAAGCTGTTGAGCTTCGTGATGGGGGAACTGCTTATATGGGGAAAGCTGTAAGGAATGCAGTGGATAATGTCAATAATGTTATTGCACAGGAAATCATTGGAACCTCAGTTTTTGAACAAGAAAACATCGATCAGTCGATGATCAATTTAGATGGAACGCCAAATAAATCAAAATTAGGTGCCAATGCTATATTAGGGGTCTCTCTTGCTGTATCAAAAGCAGCAGCAAATGAATTGGGTCTCCCCTTGTATCGTTATATCGGTGGAGTGAGTGCAAAAACACTTCCTGTTCCTATGATGAATATTATTAACGGCGGATCTCATTCGGATGCACCCATTGCTTTTCAAGAGTTTATGGTCATGCCCGTAGGAGCGAAGTCGTTTTCTCATGCCATGCAAATGGGCTCGGAAATTTTCCACCATTTAAAGAAAGTATTACATGATAGAAATCTAAGCACTGCTGTAGGTGATGAAGGTGGTTTTGCTCCAACACTGGATGGAACAGAAGATGCTCTAGACACCATCCTACAAGCCATCAAGAATGCAGGATACAAACCTGCAGAAGAAGTTATGATTGCCTTGGACTGTGCAGCTGCTGAATTCTATGAAAATGGAGTTTACGATTATACACTTTTTGAAGGTGAAACAGGGGTAAAAAGATCATCAGAGCAACAGGCGACATACCTTGCAGAATTGAGCGAAAAATACCCAATTATTTCTATTGAAGATGGAATGGACGAAAATGATTGGGAAGGATGGAAATTGCTTACAGAAAAAGCAGGACATCGTGTTCAATTGGTGGGTGACGATCTTTTTGTTACCAACGTAGAGCGCTTAAGCAAAGGAATTTCAAAAGGGATTGCGAATTCAATTTTGATTAAAGTAAATCAAATTGGAACACTTTCGGAAACCATTGCTGCTGTAGAGATGGCTCATCGTGCAGGATATACTTCTGTAATGTCGCATCGTTCCGGAGAAACCGAAGACAATACGATTGCGGATTTAGCGGTAGCTTTAAATACAGGACAGATCAAGACAGGTTCTGCATCGCGAAGTGATCGAATGGCTAAATACAATCAGCTTTTGCGCATTGAAGAAGAATTAGATGCTCAAGCTTATTTTCCTGGAAAAAAAGCCTTTAAGCATTAATTAAAAAATTTTCTAGAGGAATTGTATCTCCTTTTTAAAGAGAAAGAAGATATTTGACAACATTGAATAAAATAAGAAGGAAATGAGTGATTCAGTAAAAGTTATTTACCAAGACAAAAGCTTTGAATTCCCCTTAGTAGAGGGAACTGAAAATGAAGTTGGTATAGATATAAAGACTTTAAGAGCTAAAACGGGTTTAATTACTTTTGATCCGGGTTATAAAAATACCGGATCCTGTGTAAGTTCAATTACCTATTTGAACGGTGAGGAAGGGATACTTCGTTACAGAGGCTATTCCATTGAAGATTTGTGTGAGAAAGTAAGTTTTATTGAAGTTGCTTTTTTACTGATTTTTGGAGAACTCCCAACAGCAAAGGAACTGGCTTTATTTAACAAAGAAATTAGAGAAGATTCTTTAGTGGATGAAGATTTAAAAACGATCTTAAAGAGTTTCCCTAAGTCTGCACATCCAATGGGAGTACTGTCTTCTTTGACCTCTGCATTAATTGCGTTCAATCCAAATTCTGTAGATGTAGAGTCTGAAGAGGATATGAGAGAAGCCATTATCATGCTCATGGCAAAATTTCCAATTTTAGCTTCTTGGACGCAAAGAAAAGTGAAAGGGTTACCCTTAAACTATGCAAATACGGCTCTTTCTTATGTGGAAAATATAGCCCATATGATGTTTAAATTACCTCACCAAGATTTTAAACCCAGTCCTGTTTTGGTGAGTACTTTGAATAAACTATTGATTTTACATGCTGACCATGAGCAGAACTGTTCCACATCTACAGTGCGTATTGTTGGATCCGCCCATGCCGGTCTTTTTGCTTCAGTTTCGGCTGGTATTTCGGCACTTTGGGGACCTCTTCATGGAGGAGCGAATCAGGCAGTAATCGAAATGCTAGAAGCGATTAAGGCAGATGGTGGGGACACAAAAAAATACATGGCTAAAGCAAAGGATAAAGACGATCCCTTCCGCTTGATGGGATTCGGACATCGAGTTTATAAAAACTTTGATCCGAGGGCGCGAATTATTAAAAAAGCAGCAGACGAAGTGCTTGAAGAACTTGGTCTTAACGATCACATTCTACAAATCGCTAAAGATTTAGAACAAGAGGCCTTGAATGATCCTTATTTTATTGAGCGCAAACTGTATCCTAATGTAGATTTTTATTCAGGTATAATTTA
>JAURQA010000025.1 GCA_030836345.1 Bacteroidota bacterium | reverse complement strand
AGGATCTTCAAAGAATTTTTCCATGATAGCATCATCATATTCAGAGACAGCTTCTAAAAGATTCTCTCTCCAGGTTGTTGCCTCCTCTAACATGTCTTCAGGAATATCAATTTCTTCGTAAGTCATTCCAAAATCAGATTCATTCCAAATCATTCCTCTAAAGTTAATTAAATCAACTACGCCTTTAAAGTTATCTTCAGCACCAATTGGCAACTGCAATGGAACGGCCTTACTTCCTAACATCTCTTTTACCTGAGTACATACGTTAAGGAAATCTGCTCCGGCTCTATCCATTTTATTAACGAAACCAATACGCGGAACTTTATAATTGTCGGCTAATCTCCAATTCGTTTCGGATTGTGGCTCAACACCATCCACCGCACTAAATAAGAAAACTAAACCATCAAGAACACGTAACGATCGATTTACTTCTACCGTAAAATCAACGTGTCCTGGAGTGTCAATAATATTAATGTGATAATCATTATCACGGTATTTCCAACTAACTGTAGTTGCAGCAGAGGTTATTGTAATCCCTCTTTCTGCTTCCTGAGCCATCCAATCCATTGTTGCAGCGCCATCATGCACCTCACCAATTTTATGGTTTACACCGGCGTAAAATAAGATACGCTCCGTGGTGGTGGTTTTACCAGCATCAATATGAGCGGCAATCCCAATATTTCTAGTGAATTTTAAGTCTCTCATTATATTATGCTCTAAAGTGCGCAAATGCTTTATTCGCTTCAGCCATTTTGTGAGTGTCTTCTTTTTTCTTTACTGAAGAACCTTCACTCTTAAAAGCTTGTAAAATTTCACCCGCTAATTTCTCAGCCATGCTTTTTTCATTTCTCTTGCGAGCATAAGAAATCATCCATCTCATACCAACCGTAGTTCTCTTATGTTGGGGAACCTCTGTTGGAATCTGAAATGTTGCTCCTCCTACTCTTCTTGCCTTAACTTCAACAGATGGCATTACATTTTCCAATGCTTTTCTCCATACATCAATAGCTGGCTCTTCTTCATTCTTTTTCCCTACAATATCCAATGCATCATAAAAAATCTTGTATGCCACTGATTTTTTTCCATCATACATCAAACCGTTTACGAAACGGGAAACTACCTTATCTCCAAATTTTGGATCTGGCAAAATGGGACGTTTTTTAGCGCGACCTTTTCTCATCTAATTATAATCTTACCCTTTTTTAGGTTTTTTAGTACCATACTTTGATCGTCTTTGGTTACGACCTTCTACCCCTGCTGTATCTAAAGCACCACGAACAATATGATACCTAACACCTGGCAAATCTTTTACTCTACCTCCACGAACCAATACAATACTGTGTTCTTGCAAGTTGTGTCCTTCTCCTGGAATGTAAGCATTCACTTCTTTTCCGTTTGATAAACGTACACGAGCTACTTTCCGTAATGCAGAGTTTGGCTTCTTTGGTGTAGTCGTATAAACACGCGTACAAACACCCCTTCTCTGTGGACATGAATCCAAAGCGGGTGCCTTACTTTTAGAAAGGATTTCTTTTCGTCCTTTACGTATTAATTGTTGTATGGTTGGCATAATATTTCCAAAAAGGACGGCAAAATTACAAGGTTTTCTCTTCATTTACAAGGGCCTTTTCAAAAAAAATAGGATTTTATTTTTAATGGGATTTTAATGGCATATTTGCAGCGTAGAAGCCTATTAAATATGCAGGTATGGAAAATTTGTAAAAGTATTTTTAAATCGCAATGGTTTTTCCATTTTGCCTTTGCACAGATATTTGTCAAAGTTTTGCGACTTCCTCATGGCATCATTAACCAAAAAAGTGAATTGTTTAGCCATAAGATCGCATGGCTAGAATCTTTTTTCTTCTCTTTTTACCTTGATTTGCCTGTTATTGCTTATTTCTTTGGACCCCTATGGATACTGCACCTCTCTGGTAGTAAGCGTTTTAATTTGAACCATATCGTTTTTTGTAGTATTTGTTTAATCCTCATGGTTCTTACCGGAATAGATGTGACTTACTACCCTTTCTCGGGTTCGCACATTAATGCTAGCATTTTTCAATTAATCAATGACCCAGGCAATCAGATCATTCCGTATATCACTTCGTATTGGTATTTGGTTGCGCTCATATTACTCTCGACCTATGCTTTATATAAGTGTAAAGGCTCGGTATACAGAACGCTATACGCTAAAGAAAGTAGCATTAGTAAAAAAATCCTCATTGGGCTTATCTTTAGTTTTGGACTTTTTGTATCTGCAAGGGGCGGTTTTTATTTAAAACCACTTAGAAGCATTAATATTGGCAAGTTTGTGCACCCCAAATTAATTAGCTACACCAACAATGGTCCTTTTGAGATATTCTCAAGCATTGATGCAATTCCAGAAAAGGAACCTAAATTTGGACATCCCAATTTACTAAACTGGCATAAGGAGTATTTAAGTAATTCAGATACAAAAAAGAACGTTTGCCTCATCATTGTTGAAAGTTTAGGAAAAGAATACATTGATATGGAAGATGAAGAACTAACTCCATTCATTCATTCTTTAAGGAAAATATCTACAACATTCACCCATTGTTATTCAAGCGGGAGAAGAAGTAAAGAAATGCCCCCGAGTATTTTTTTAGGAATACCCAAGCTGCTGAAGGATGACTATATCAGTTCAAATTATAGTCGCAACCAAGCATTAAATGCCTTTGGTCTGTATGAGAAAAACGGATATAACAGTTCTTTTTACCATGGAGGAGCCAATGGGACCTTAGAATTTGAGAGCTTTTTGAAACATACCGGACTCCCGAATTATTATGGAATGAGTCAGTATCCAAATCAGGACGATTATGATGGAGCCTGGGGCATTAGCGATCGGAAGTATCTTAGCTATTACGCCAATGAACTAGACAAAAAGCCGAAACCCTTCTTTAGTAGTATTTTTACCCTTAGCTCTCACCACCCGTATGGCATTGAGCCAAATTTTAAGAAATCACTAAAAAAAGGGCCCTATGAGAACTCGCAGAGCATTCGTTATGTTGATACAAGCTTAGCTCTTTTCTTTAAGAAGATTCAGTATAAGCCTTGGTTTAAAAATACTTTATTTGTGATTACTGCCGATCATACGAGCATCAGTAAAAATCCATTTTATCAATATAATATCGGTCGATTTCACGTCCCTTTTATACTTTATAACCCACAAGAACCCACAAGGAAGACGATTGAGTCTACCTGTACTCCAGGCGATATTATTCCTACACTAAACAAGATGACAGGAATAAAAGGACCATGGTTTTCAGCGGGACAGGATGCTCGAAAAAGTGCGGACGCGATTGCAGTAATGCGAAGTGATAATGAGTTTACCTCCATACATTACCCCTACGTATTATACACCGGGTTTGATGGAAAACCAGTCAAATTTTTTAAAATAGATTCGATCCAAAATCAAATAGATTTGAAATTAACTGGGGTGCGATTTAAAAATATGCATGAATACACATTAAATTATGTAAGGCAGCACTATCATACCATTCTTAATAATAAGTGGAATACATTTAAATACACTACCAAGGATTAATCGCTGATACAGATTAAATATAAAATGATGATTAAATGGCTCAAACACATCTCTTGAACACAAAAAAACCATTTACTTTGCATAGATGAGAGTTTCATTGCTGTTTATAGGTCTTATACTTTCGAGCGCAACTTTTGCTCAAGGGGGCGGCAACGGCGTGTTTACGCTACCTAAGCAGGCGAGTAATGGAAGACAAATTGCATGGGGCGGCAGCAACGTATCTTTTTCGAATAGAGACATCACAAGCGCTTTAAATAACCCGGCATTAATAAATCAAACGGCACTAATGAGACCGGCCATGAATATTAATAGTCAAGTTCCGGGAGTATGGAGCGGAAATGCTGCGATGGGGTTTGCCTATAAAGATTGGATGTTTAGCGGCCAATTTATGTTTATAGACTTTGGAACATTTGATGCTTATGATGCAGGAGGAAACGCGCAAGGCACAACCAATGCCAATGAAACACTTTTTGGTATAACTGCAGCAAAAAAAATTACGGAACAATTAACCATTGGGATCTCTAGCAAAATGAGCTACCAAGTCCTTGGGCCATACATTGGAAATGCTGTGATGTTTGATGCAGGAGCTCTTTATCAAAGTAAAGATAGCACCTGGTCCCTTGGAGGTAGCATTAGAAATGTAGGGTTTATGCTTACGAAATTTAATGAAAATGAGAAAACACCGTTAGATGTACAACTTGGCTTGAGCATCAAGCCAAAACACATGCCTTTCCGTTTCAATTTAACGTTCCATGATCTGCAACAAAGGGACTTAACGTATTCTCAATACCTCAGATCAAATAACCTGTTCGACGCAAATAGCTCCGGCTTTGAGGATGAAGCAGGGTTGGGAGAGAAAGTCATGCGCCATTTTAGCTTTGGCGGCGAGTTAATTTTAGGCAAGAATTTTAGCATTCTTATGGGATACAATCACCAGCGCAGATTGGAACTCGCTCCAGAACAGCGAAAAGGGGTAACTGGCATGGCTTGGGGGTTGGAATTTAAAATGAGCAAATTTAATATTACCTATGGAAGCGCGGCTTTATTTCCAGGTTTTAACATGAATATGTTTACCGTGAGCGCGGCCATCGATGAGTTTAAAAGTAAATAAATGAAGCGAATAAACATTGCCATTGATGGATACAGCAGTTGCGGAAAAGGGACTCTCGCGAAATATATAGCGCAGCAACTTGGATATGTATTTATTGATAGTGGAGCAATGTACAGAGGGCTTACGCTTAAACTGATTGAAAGTAACATTGATATTTCTGATTTACCGGCCATTGAAAGTGCATGCAAGGATGCGTTCTTTGAATTTAAATTAAATCAAACGAAAGACAGCTTCGAACTTTACTTGAATGGTCGAAATGTGGAAAGTAGTATAAGAAACCTAAAGGTATCAAATTTAGTGAGTGAAGTAGCTGCTATTTCCTT
This sequence comes from Bacteroidota bacterium, assembly GCA_030836345.1. Lineage (GTDB taxonomy): Bacteria > Bacteroidota > Bacteroidia > NS11-12g > UBA955 > CALKCM01. The sequence goes on along the minus strand of JAURQA010000025.1, from coordinate 2,145 downwards.
AGTTCGAAAACACTTGGTACGAGTCCAACAAACCATTGGTAAAAGTAAGGGAGTAGTTATGGATGGAAGAGATATAGGGACAGTGGTTTTTCCTGATGCTGATTTGAAAATATTTATGACCGCAAAAACTACCGTACGTGCAAAAAGAAGATTTAATGAGTTAAATAAAGCCGGAATGGAAGTAACCTTAGCCGATGTTTTAGCCAATCTTAAAAAACGGGACTACATCGATTCTAATCGAGAAGATAGCCCATTACAATTGCAGGGTGACTATAAAGTATTAGACAATAGTAATCTAACCATAGAACAGCAAAATTCTATGGCCATGGAATGGGTGCAAGAGTCTATGCAGCATTAACGTCTGGGTGCATATCCCGATTGTTTTAAGGCCAAAGAACCCGAATTCATCTGCCAAAGCTGATTCAAGCTATACTTATTTTTTTCCATAAGCGCTTTAACCATTCTGTAGCCAGAATAAAATCCCACTCTTGGCGGACAGTCTTCGTGTATACCGGATCCAAAAGTCTTATTACCGTAGTTAAAGTACCTCACATAATCCTTAAAATTACTCGAAAACAAGATCTTAGAGATAATGTAGTGGTGCCAGACTTGTCCTTCGTTGTTTCTCAAAAATGTCCAATCTTCTTTAGAGTAGCCAAAGTGCTCATAAATTTCATCCTCCCCCATTACTTGTTCCAAGGTATACCAAAGTTTACCCGATAGAAATACTTCATCAATCATAGAAGTATTCGTTACAGAGCTATCAAATGTACTTTTGAGGTAATTTAAAATTAAGGTAGATGGAATGAGATTAGTCCCATTAAACCGATTCATAAAGGAGGGATAATCATTAAGGACTTTGTACAAGGAGAATGTATCATTCAAAAAACATTCTGGACTGTAAGCGACCACAGTATTCCCTAAACTTGAATCAACTAATGTACTGGTATTACTAAATTCTGAAATATATGAATACACCATAGGTTTTTGTAAGGCGGGCATTAATTCATGGAGTCTTGTAAAGGCATTTGAGATATCTTGGTGGAGTCTTGGATACTTTGCATAGTGCGCAGCAAGCAGAGGATAAATCATTTTGTTTTTGCGGTAATGCAAACTCATCACCTCGGCTTTGGCACTATCTGTTGGAAGAGCTATCACTGGGAAGCGCATGACTTCTTGAAACCATATATTAAAAAACCGAGGAAATTCATGTCGAAGCGAATCCAGCTCAGCAATCGATATTCTATTATCCTTATCTCCATATCGCTTTATCTCTTTATATAAACTCTTTTTAGGCAAAAGAGGAGCATCTTGTCTTGACTGGCAACCTCCAAATAAAAATATAAGTGGAATTGCAGTTAAAATTGCAGTTTTCAAGTTACCTAATTTATCTTTGCTTTGCATCGTTATGTATATGAGAACACAAAATAACATCAGAATAAGCTTTTTACTAAGCTTTTTTTTCTTATCCTTAAGTACGGTCACTGCCCAAACCAGTTCACCCACTGAAACGCTACAAAAAGTGCGCATTGGATTAAAGTTTAGTCCAACATTTAATTGGGCGAAAGTACTCCAAGGTTCACTCGAATCAAAAGGATTACCCATAAGCATAGGGTATGGTGTTATGGTTGATTTTAATATTGCTAAAAATCCAAATTATTGGTTAAGTACAGAATTTAATATCACCACACTTTCCTCCAAGTTGGAATCAAGCAAATCTCTTTTTATTAAACGCGGTACTAATCCGGAAAGAGAATTTACAGATGTGGTTTTCAAATACAAGAGTCAAATGATCCAAATTCCCATAAGTCTTAAGTTAAGAAGCAATGCCATTGGCAATTTGCATTATTATGGCTCCTTTGGGTTCGCACCTGGGGTAGCATATTCTACAAGGCTTTCTACTTCGACCAATGAGGAGTATTACAGCGATGGAAACAGCCATACGCCCAATGCTTCAAGCAACGACGAGTTAGACTTTAACGGCAACGATCAAGAAGAAGGTGTATTTAAAGACAATTACCTTCCTGTAAGGGTAGGTCTTATTGTTGGTGCAGGATTTGAAGCTAGAATAAGCGGCAAAACAATGCTCAATGTTGGTTTGCAATTTAATAATGGACTGGTTGATCAATTTTTAGATGATAAGTT
>JAURQA010000024.1 GCA_030836345.1 Bacteroidota bacterium | reverse complement strand
ATGAACCGCATTAACACCCACATGGACGGCGCCCTTGATCATTTGAAAGAACGGAATTTAAGAGCAGCGGGAGTGGAAGAGCAATATGTGATGACGGGGATAAACAACCTGGCTGTAATGTTAATGGAAAGCATGCAAAATATGCAAGCCAAAATGAACAAAGGGAAAAAGAAAGGAAAGGGAAAAGGGAAGGGTAAAGGAAAAGGAGATGGTAAAGGAAATGGGAAAAATGGGGGAAAAGGCAATGGAAAGCTTAGCGAAGGCCAGAAAAAATTAGGGGAAATGATGCAAAGGATCCAACAAGGGGATGGCAAAAAAGGAATTAAAGGAACTAAAGGAAAAGGACAAAAAAGTGGTGGACAATCTGGTTCCGGAGCCCCCGGATCTGGGTCACTTAACTCCTCTGAATCTGGCTCTCGATTAATGAATAAAGAATACGCGCAAATGGCTTTAATGCAGGAAGCGCTGCGTAGAAAAATTGCAGCCATGAAGAAGCAATTGCTCAATGAGGGAAGAGTAAATGAAGCTAGAAACCTCCAGAGGGCTGAAGATCTCATGGAAATAAATGAGAAAAAACTGGTCAATAAAACCATTGATAAAAAGAGTCTTATACGGCAAAAAGAGATTCAAACAAGGCTTTTAGAACATGAAAAGGCCCAGCGAAGTCAAAAACAAGATGACAAAAGACAATCCGAAGTGCCGCCTCAAACAATCATAAAAATACCAAAAGAGCTCGAAAAAAAGGTCCAAGAACGAAAAAATCAAAAAGAGTTATTGCGCAAAACCAGCCCTCAAATGGGCGATTACTACAAACAAAAAACAGATTTATACCTTCAACAAATTAGATAGTTCTTAGTGTTTTGGAATATTCTAAGATAAATTTCATTTAAAACATTCTAGAAATTACAAAACGTTGTATTTTTGCATCCCCTTTGAAATAATCTCGGGATGTAGCGCAGCCTGGTAGCGTACTCGCCTGGGGGGCGAGGGGTCGTGGGTTCAAATCCCGCCATCCCGACTTAAATCACTTTAGCCTATCTGATTCATCAGATAGGCTATTTTTTTGTAATAGTTCTGGCAATATCAAGTCAGATGTAAGAGACAGATTGAAATATATTTTTCTGATTTTAGAATGGTAGCAGAAAAGGAATAATTGAGATTCGCTTAGCATAGCCAGACAGATGCGACTGATTCTTCCTTGGCCATCATAGAAGAGCAAATCCAACCATTGGTATAATACTCTGCACAATCATCCCCAAAATACCCACATTCTTCTGTAAATTAAGGAAGTATTTTTACCTTGCATGCTAAGACGTATGCAGTTTTCTCACTTACATGTACACACCCAGTTCTCATTACTCGATGGAGCTGCACCTATTAAAGGATTGGTTGCCAAAGCAAAGGAAGATGGAATGCCTGCCTTGGCTATTACAGATCACGGAAACATGTTCGGTAGCTTTACGTTTTTTAATGAAGTAACTAAAGCTGGGCTAAAACCTATTATGGGTTGCGAATTCTATTTGGTAGAAGATAGGCATGTAAAAAGCTTTAGTGGTGGGAAGAGAGATAAGCGATTCCATCAACTGTTGCTTGCTAAAAATCAAAAAGGCTACAGCAATTTATCCAAACTCTGTAGTCTAGGTTATTTAGAAGGGCTTTACAGTAAGTTTCCACGAATTGATATGGAATTACTCAAGCAGTATAGCGAAGGACTTATTTGCACCACCTGCTGTATTGGAGCTCAAATTCCACAAGCCATTTTATTTAAAGGAGAAGAAGAAGCCGAAGAACTGTTTAAACAATGGCATGGTATTTTTGGAGATGACTTTTATGTAGAGCTCCAAAGACACGGATTAAAAGACATTGATGGCACCGGCTTAAGCCAAGAAGACGTGAATCAAACCCTGATCAAATTTGCCCGTAAATACGATGTTTCCATTATAGCCACCAACGATTCTCATTACGTAGAAAAAGATGATGCGAATGCGCATGATATTCTACTTTGCATTAATACTGGTGAGTTTCAAAGCACACCTAAGGCAAGTAATGAAGGCAGTGGAAAAGGCTTTCGGTTTGGATTCCCCAATGAGGAATTCTTTTTCAAAACCACAGCTGAAATGGAAGAGCTCTTTAAGGATATTCCAGAAGCCTTAGACAACACCAATAAAATTATTGATAGCATTACAACCCCCCAATTAAAAAGGGATATTTTGCTGCCCGCATATCCCCTTCCAACAGAGTTTAAATCCCAAGAAAGCTACTTGCGACATTTGTGTGTAGAAAGCGCCAAGCGCAAACTGGGAGGCAGTATACCAGCGCAATATGCAGAGCGCCTGGAGTTTGAACTGCAAACCATTATAAGCAGCGGCTACGAAGGATATTTCCTTATTGTACAGGATTTTACTACAGCCGCCAGAGAAATGGATGTTTGGGTAGGACCTGGTAGAGGATCAGCTGCGGGAAGTTTAGTCTCCTACCTCTTGGGGATTACCAATGTAGATCCGGTAAAGTACGATCTCCTATTTGAGCGATTTTTGAACCCAGAAAGGGTGAGTATGCCTGATGTAGATATTGATTTTGAGGATAGAAACAGAGACAAAGTCCTTGAATATGTAGCAGATAAATACGGACACAAACAAATTGCTCAAATTGTAACCTATGGAACCATGGCTGTAAAAAGTGCCATTAAAGACGTAGCACGTGTAAAGCAATTGGAATTGGCAGAAGCCAACCGCATTACCAAATTGGTTCCTCTGAATTTAAAATTTAAAGATATTTTACATGCTCCCATAGAAGAGGTAAAGAAAAAAATAAAACCCGAAGAGCTCGAAGGTCTCAATGAAATACGCAAAAGTTACCTGGAACAAACACCCTTAGGCGAAGTATTGCGCGATGCCGAGAAACTGGAAGGAAGTGTGCGAAATACAGGAGTGCATGCTTGTGGTTTAATTATTGCACCAGAAGATATCACCAATATCGTTCCGGCGTCGGTGAGTAAAGACTCCCCCTATCAGCAGGTACAATATGATGTAAAAGTAATAGAAGATGCCGGTCTGCTAAAAATGGACTTTTTGGGCTTAAGCACTTTGAGTATCCTTAAAGATACGGTAAACCTCATCAAACGAAACCATGGAATATCCATTGATTTGGATGAGCTACCGCTGGATGATAAAAAAACATATGAGCTCTTTCAACATGCCGACACCAATGGTGTTTTTCAATTTGAAAGTGATGGAATGAAGAGTCATATGCGTAACCTTAAACCCACGCAATTTGAACACCTCATTGCTATGAACGCCCTGTATCGTCCTGGGCCAATTCAGTATATTCCTAACTTCATCCGTCGCAAAAATGGAGTGGAAAAAGTAGAGTATGACTTACCCGAATTGAAGGAATATCTGGAAGATACTTTTGGGATTACTGTATACCAAGAACAAGTGATGCTGCTCAGTCAAAAATTGGCAGGCTTTAGCAAGGGTAAAGCCGATGAGCTGCGCAAGGCCATGGGTAAAAAGAATGCAGAAAAGATTAATGAACTAGAAGCCCT
>JAURQA010000300.1 GCA_030836345.1 Bacteroidota bacterium | reverse complement strand
CTGAAAGAGATATACTTTCTATAAATCATCTCGTTCAAAAAAGCATGAACTATACGAGTCAGCAGACCTTTGCTGATGCATATGCGGGAGATACCTTAAAGATTTTACCCAACTCTGATGTAAGCACCATAAAGGTTTTACAAACAGGCCATGGGGCAGTTCAACCGAATAATTGTGGTGAGTTTTGTGCTAAAAAACGTTTTATAAAAATTAATGGAGAATCCGTAAATACTCAGACTGTATGGAGAGATGATTGCGGAGAAAATTCCCTTTTCCCTCAAGCTGGAACTTGGATATATGACCGCGCTGGATGGTGTCCAGGAGACATTGTTTACGAAGATAACTTTGACGCTAAAGTCCGAAAAGATACTATTCAATTTATTGATTTCGATATGGAGAACTATACCGCAGAAAAGAATGGAAGTAATTATAGATTTACTGCTTACCACATCGAAAAAGGACCAAAGAATTTCCAGAGAGATTTAGCTATTACAGACATTATTAGTCCTAGTGATTGGTACAAGCACAAAAGATATAATCCCAGTTGTGGGCTTGCTAAAATTGAGGTACGGAATCAGGGAAAAGATACCGTTCGAGCGGTAGACGTTAACTTTGGGTTTAACGGAAATAAAGATCAAAAGCATTGGATTTGGCAAAATATAGCTCCGGGTGAAACGGCTGTTTTAGATATCCCAATTGAAAATGTGCCTTCAAATACGTCTAGCTTTGATGTAGAAATCACCAAAGTAAATGATATTCCTAGTGATGATAACATCACGAATAATACCATGAGCTCACCTTTGAACAGTCAGTTCCCTTCCATGCATGAAGAAACAATCATCATATTCTTTAAAACGAATAATGCGCCTACCGAAAATTCATATCGATTTTTTGATGCTTCAGGAAGGATTGTTTACGAAAGAAAAGGATTTACAGAGGCTCAAACAATTTACAGAGATACCTTTAAATTTTACAACGGATGTTTTCAATTTGAATTTGACGATAGAGGACCGGCACTTCCTTCATTTCCATTAAATGAGGATGGCTTAGGCTGGTGGGCTAATGCAACTGACGGAAATGGGATCATTCAGTTTAGAAAAGGAAGCACTGGCTTTTTGGACAAGAACTTTGCAGTAGATTTTGGAACTAAGTTTAATTATTTCTTTACGGTTGGTCATACCTTAAATACCTCATCAATTAAAACTTTGAAAACTAAAGTGTATCCAAATCCAGCAAAAGATGAAATTTTAGTGGAATATCCAAGCACGGCTAAGACCATAAATGTATTTAATTCCAAAGGCCAGCAAGTACTAAGCCAATCAATTGATTTAAATAGAGACCATGCGATACTCAAGATAGACCATTTGCCAAATGGCATTTACGCGGTAGAGGTGAATGGAGAAGGTGCCAACAGCACTCACAAGGTTATTGTAATGCATTAATGGGCAAGGCCATTATTTTTTCTGCTCCAAGCGGCTCTGGGAAAACCACAGTTGTTAAACATTTAATGGAAACCATGGCTGGAAAGTTGAGTTTTTCCATTAGTGCTACCACTCGTAAGCCAAGGCCTGGTGAAACAGATGGAAAAGAGTATTACTTTTTAAGTGAATCCGATTTCAAACAAAAAATCAAAAACGGGGAATTTGTGGAATATGAAGAAGTGTACCAAGGGATATTTTATGGAACACTTCAATCCGAAGTTCAACGAATTTGGGACAGTGAAAAAACGGTTATTTTTGATGTAGACGTAAAAGGTGGTCTATCGCTAAAGGAAAAGTTTGAGAATAATGCCCTGGCGATATTTTTAAGACCCCCAAGCATTGGTGAACTCATCACTCGCTTAAGAGGTCGCAGCACAGAAGTAGAGCATGAGCTGCAGCAGAGAATTGCCAAAGCAAACTACGAACTCACCTTTGAAAAAAGCTACGACACGGTTATTATTAATGACATTCTGGAAGAAACCTACAGAAAGAGCATTGATACAGTAGATCACTTTATACATTCATGAAAGTAGGTTTGTACTTTGGATCGTTTAACCCCATTCACAAGGGTCATATAGCGGTTGCAGAGTATATGCAATCCAAGGCAAAAATGGATGAAGTTTGGCTTGTAGTATCCCCACAAAATCCATTTAAAAATAAAGAAAGTCTAATTGATGAATCGCTCAGAATAAAAATGGTTTCTTTAGCCATAGAGGGGAATCCTGCCCTTAAGGCATGTGATGTGGAGTTTAGCTTAAAAAAACCTTCCTATACATTTAACACGCTATCTAAGTTAAAGGAAATGCATCCCAGTCATTCCTTTTCTATTATCATGGGAGCGGATAATTTAGAATTTCTGAATAATTGGTATCGCATTACAGATATAGTTGAGCAATATCCCGTGCATGTTTACCAGAGAAACAATGAAATACTAAAATCTCCCATTCAAGGCGACTTTACCTACCACAACGCTACCCAAATAAATATATCGAGCACGGATATACGTCATAAGATAAGAAGCAATGCGTCAATCAAAGACTTAGTATCCCAGAAGGTCGAACAATTTATTCTTAAAAATAAGCTTTACTTAAACTAAGGCTCAATTTACCTCTGATTTAAATGGGAACCATCGGGAGAGAATAAAACCAATACCCAAAGTTATAAGGAAACTGAAAAGAGCATAAACTAGCGCGGGTTGTTCCATGGTTTTATTTCCTATTTTTTCTCCAGCTATTATTAAGGCCAAAGCTGTATTGTGAAGGCCAATTTCAATGGTACAGGTTAAGGCATTTCTATTGTTTAGCTTAGATATCCTTCCAAAGAAAAACCCAGCTGCCATGGAGACCATATTTAATATAATCATCCATGGTGCCAAAGATAAAATGATGCTAATCGTAATATTGGCCCCCCCGTAAATGGCGCCTGCAAAAAATTTCATCCCAAATATAAGAATAAGTAATAGAGGCAGTATTCGATTCAAGTATTTATTGATAATAATACCAGCCATACTGAATAAACGCCTAAAGTAAAACCCAAGAATTGTGGGCAAGACAGTTACATAAAATATTTCAACCAGAGTATGCCAAAAGGAGAACTGCACTGATTGAGGAGTAAGGCCGATTTCTTGACTAAATAATAGGATGAGAAAAGGAATACTAAAGACAGAAATAATGGCATTTAATACCGTTAAACTTATGCCCAAAGCTACATTGGCACGTAAAAAGTAAGTCACTAAATTGCTGGTTATACCACCCGGGCAGATACTCAAAATCATAATCCCCATTTTAAGTTCAAGGCTAAATGAGGTGCATTGAACTACTGCCCATGCGATGAGCGGCAACAGTATCATTTGGCCCAATAGTCCAATCAATAATGCTTTTGGAGATGCAAATAAATGATTTAAATCCCTT
>JAURQA010000299.1 GCA_030836345.1 Bacteroidota bacterium | reverse complement strand
GAACCAGTACTGACACGCATCAACTCCTCCCAGTTCAGCAACGACCTTTTGGGCATGCTCACTGGATCCAATGACAAAGGCCTTGAAGAAACTTTTAATTTAATAAACGCTGAAGGAAAGGGGGCAATTCTCTTCATCAACCAGCAGCAACAGTCAGAAAATTTGCTGGCAAGAATTAAGGAGCTCAAGCAATTTACAGAAAAGAGTAAAGGGATTCCTAAAGCTCCGCCCTTAAAAATGGACGCAAAAGACTTTGGAATAGGTGCGCAAATTTTACATGAATTGCATATCAAAAAATTGAAAGTAATTACGAATTCTTCCCAAGGACCTCGTGTAGGAATTACAGGCTATGGACTTGAGATAGTGGAATACGTAAAATACTAAAAAAACCACAATTTGATTGACATTGCAGTGACCATAACGATCATGGCTATTTTGATGACTCCCTCTCCTTTATCTACCGACCAGCGACTGGACCACCAAGCACCTAGCGAAGAACCAGCTGCTAGAACAAAACCCAATCCCCAATCTACTGCATCATTCCATGCAAACAGAGCCAAGGCACCCAACGTATAAATAAAGACCAAGGCCACTTTGGTTGCATTGGTTTTAATCAGCGACAAACGATTGACATTGTTTAAAAAAAGCATGATGATGAAGCCAATCCCCGCATTGATAAACCCTCCATAAATACCAATAAAGAAAAAACCAATAATGGCATACACAAGATATTTCCCTGTTAAGCGTTCAGGAAGACTTGTATCATTTGTTTTGGGTTTAAGTACAATAATGGCTACCACAATAAGCATAATAATGGCCAGAATTCGATTAAAAAGATCCCCTCGGATATCCATTGCTATTTGTGCCCCAATCAATGATCCAAAAAAAGCAGCTATCCCCAAATAGACATTAAATGGGTAGGTAGAAACTCCTTTCGATCGATAGCCTGCAGTCCCCACCAAGGCTTGGATGACAATCCCTATTCTATTGGTTCCATTGGCTACATGGGGAGGTAATCCCATAAAAATAAATACTGGTAAAGTAAGTAACGAGCCTCCACCTGCTAAGGTATTGATGATCCCCGCAGCTAAACCTGCAAGCAATAAAATACCATAACGAATTAGATCATCCATGGGAAAAAGATTGGAACGAAATTAAGGATATCGTTTTTAAAAAAAAGCTTTCTTTCTTCAAATAAGCTATGTATATTTGCAATCGCATTGGAGAAATGGCAGAGTGGTCGAATGCGGCAGTCTTGAAAACTGTTGAGGGTCACACCTCCGGGGGTTCGAATCCCTCTTTCTCCGCTGATCAAGCGAAACTTTTTTAATTCAGCTTGAAAATATAAATCCCGACAAGTTTTACTTGATCGGGATTTTCCTTTTTAAGGTGTCAATCATTACAATGATTGAAAGTTTCATTTGCAATAGGGTTTGAGGGATCACTTCTTACTAATCCCTCTTTCTCCGCAAATACACCCCGCAAGCTCAATGTTTACGGGGTTTTGTTTTTTTTCTGGGTTGTGTGCTAGGTTGTTCGATCTTATTTAGCCACATTCTACACACTTACCCTCATCCCTTCTCCATACTTTGTCCTTTACCTCTTGAGAAATCCTTCTTGACCTCTTCTTCTGTTTTCCTTCATTAACTTCTACTTATAAAGTAACTACAATTTCATCATCGGTATACTCTTGATACTTTTTTCTAGCTTGATCTGCCAGTGTAGGGTTATTGGGTTCAACCAAAGAGATTAAAAAAGCATGTTCGTTTGTTATTTCAATTCTTTTACTAATTCTCGAATTAGTGTTTCTAAATCGCCTCTATAAGAATGTTCTCTTAATACTACTGGCTTACTAAATTAGCCAAACTATCCTTAGTTCGTGCCTAAAAGAATATAAATCAGTACTGTAATTACGCATAAAGCAATGGACATAGCTTTTGCATGCTTCCAAGGTTTCATCTCTATAATATTCAAATCTTTGATTTCAAATTCTTTATATATGGGAAAGAAATAAGATACACCATACATTACGGCAATATTCAGTAAAAATTCTATGCCCCAAATATGCACAAAATGAATATCTACTTTTAAAATAAACGTACATAAAATATAAAATGTGAGCCCTACGCCTAGAGCTGCTTTAGCACCTGTGGCTGATATTTTTTTTAAAAAGAACCCAGCTAACATTATAGAGGCTATTGGAATAAAAAAGATACCGTTTAATTGTTGTAAAAGCTGATATAAACCGTCAGGAGCATTAGCAACCATTGGGGCAACCATTATTGCAAAAACTGCCAAAATAGTAGAGGTAAGCTTACCCACTTTTACCAATTTTGTGTCGCTACTATTTTTTCCAAAATGTCTTTTATAGATATCGATACTAAATATAGTAGCAGCACTATTTAGAACACTATTAAACGTACTTAATACTGCACCCATAACTATTGCTGCGAAAATACCCACTAGACCAACTGGTAGCACTTTCTTAATCAATTCAGGATAAATCATATCTTGATTGTTAAAGAATGAATCACCATAATAATAAAATGCAATTACACCCGGAAGAATAATAATTATGGGCACTAAAATTTTAAGTACTCCGGTATACAGTAAACCTTTTTGCGCTTCAACTAGATTTTTTGCCCCTAGCGCTCTTTGAATTATGGTTTGATTCATACTCCAGAAATACAGTTG
>JAURQA010000298.1 GCA_030836345.1 Bacteroidota bacterium | reverse complement strand
TTTTATCTGTGATTGGGCAGAGACTCCATTAAAGCGATTTTCAAAGGCATACCCAGATTTCCCAAAAGATCAGATCATACATGGTGATTTTTTTGCACATATAGGAACTTACGATTTTATAGTAGAACAAACCTTCTTTTGTGCCATTCATCCTGAATGGCGAAAAAAGTATAGAAATAAAACTTTAGAACTACTCCAACCTAATGGTATTCTAATGGGTTTATTCTTTGATAGGACATTCAATAAAAATGGACCACCTTTTGGAGGGACAGCCCAAGAATATGAACGCTTATTTAAGAAGTACTTCAAAATAAAAAAATTGGAGTCCTCTACTTTGTCTATCAAACCACGTTTGGGTAGTGAATTAGAGTTTATTTTTGAGAAGCGATAAATATGCTAAAAGGATGTTAATTAATTTGCTTGTAGGTTCCTAATCTTTATATTTGTTTAGGCACCTTACACCCAGATTAGTTTAATTAAAGAGAAAATTTTACGGTTTGAAAATTTCAAAAAAGATAACGAGTAAAAACAAATCCATTTTGTTCATTTTGGTCGTGTTATCATTAGCTTCTTTGGGTGTTTATCAATTCAATTCTGGTGTTGATTCAGCAAATCATCTCCGAGCCTCTGCCTTGGATGCAACTGCGCCTACTTTAGGGAAACTAACCCTTACCATCCCTAATGAAAAGTTTGGCTTTGTATTGGATACATTTCACCAAGTTCATGAGGACACCATTGCAAGAAATCAATTCTTGGCAGACATCCTTTTAGGTCACGGCGTTGGATACGGTCAAATAGATGGTATTGCCCGAAAAAGTAAGGATGTATTCGATATTAGACAATTACGCGCTGACAAGCCTTACGCTATTTTAATTAGGGATAGCTTGGAGGGGGCTGACTATTTTATTTATGAACCCAATATCGAATCCTATGTCATTTATGCACTAAAAGGAGATCAGGATATACAGATCATCAACAAACCTATAACCATAGAAACATCCATAGTTTCTGGAGAAATAGAGTCCAATCTATGGAATGCAATGACAGAGGCTGGTGTGAGTTATGAACTAACGGCAAGAATGGAGGATGCACTTCAATGGTCTGTTGATTTTCACCATATCAATAAAGGTGATGCGTTTAATTTGTTATATGATGAAAAGTTTGTAGAAGATTTATCAGCTGGTGTGGACATGGTAAAAGCGGCACACTACAAGACCAGTGGCAATGATTACTTTGCTATCTATTACGACAAAGAAGGCCTGGAAGGTTACTACGATGAGCTGGGAAGACCAATGGCTAAAACCTTTTTAAAAGCTCCTGTAAAATATAGTAGAATATCCTCAAGATATAATCTTAGGAGATTTCATCCAGTCCAAAAAAGGGTAAAACCACATTTGGGAACTGATTATGCTGCCCCTTATGGGACACCCATATTTGCAGTTGCTGATGGTATAATCAGCAAAAAAGGTTACACTAGAGGAAACGGTAATTACATTAAAATAAAACATGACAAGGTATACAGTACTCAATATCTACATATGCAAAAGTTTGCTAAAGGAGTCAATAGAGGTTCTCATGTAAAACAAGGTCAAGTCATTGGATATGTTGGTTCTACCGGTTTGGCAACTGGTCCACATGTTTGTTTTAGATTTTGGAAAAACGGCAAACAAGTCAACCACCTCTCCTTAAGATTTCCTCCACCTGATCCACTACCGGCTAATGAGATCGATTCATTTATGATTATTCGAGATCAATATTTAAAAGCATTGAACATCGAATTGCCTAAGATTGAAACAGATACCATAAATGCCATAGCAGCTCAATAAAAAAGTCCCGATTTAAATCGGGACTTTTTTAGTTTAAATTGAAGTTTGTATCATCCATTTTGCTAATGATTTCTTTACTGCCACCTGCATCAGCTAATATCTTATTCCAAAGGCCAGTCCATTTCTTTGCAAAGATGTAATTCAAATCAAGGTCTGTCACAATCCAAGAGCCTGTATTGATTTCAGACAATAATTGATGTGGTGACCAACCAGAGTAGCCAAGATAAAAACGAATGTCTTTTGGAGTAATTAGTCCATTTTTAATCAAAAATTTCAAGCGACTAAAATCTCCACCCCAGAATATGCCTTGACCAATTTGAATGGAATCATCCAAAATATCACCCTTGGTGTGTACATAATGAATAGTATCTGTGGATACGGGACCTCCATAATATACATTGGCATCAAAGTCTGGAAAATCAAGAACTAAGTCTTGGATCTTAAATTCAAGTTGCTTGTTAATAACGAAACCCAAGGAACCTTCTTTGTTGTGTTCACATAAAAAAATGGCAGCTCGCTTAAAAACGGGTTCATCCATAAATGGATCAGCGACCAAAATTTGACCTCTATTGACTTTAGATTGAGTCATATAAATACTTATAGTGCTGCGTTTGGAAAACGTCTATCAATGCGCATAATAAAACCTCGAAGGACTTTACCTGAACCACCGACCTCTATATACTCTGTAGCTCCATCGGAAATCATGTTCTTCATGGTCTCAGTCCAACGTACAGATCCAGTCAATTGTTTTTTAAGATTCAATTTTATTTCTTCGATATCTTTCGATGGCTTAGCGGTCACATTTTGATAAACAGGACAAATGGGCGCTTTAAACGAAGTTTCATCAATAGCTTTTTCTAACTCTTCTTGAGCTGGAAGCATCAATGGTGAATGAAAAGCTCCTCCAACCTGTAGTACAATTGCTCTTTTCGCTCCTGCTTCTGTCAATTGAGTACAAGCTTCATCAATACCCTTAAGTGAACCAGAGATAACAACTTGGCCGGGGCAATTGAAATTAGCAGCTACTACAACTTCATCAATGCTATTGCAAATGTCTGCAACTTGTTCATCTTCTAAACCAACAATTGCCGCCATTGTACTTTCAACGGCTTCACAAGCTTTTTGCATAGCATTAGCTCTTTTTTGAACCAATTTAAGCCCATCTTCAAAGGTTAGGGCTTTTGCCGCCACGAGGGCAGAAATCTCCCCTAAACTATGCCCTGCAACCATATCTGGATTAAACTCATCTCCAGCCATTTCAGCTTTGATTACAGAATGTAGAAAAACTGCTGGTTGTGTAACTTTTGTCTGCTTAAGATCTTCCGCAGAACCTTCAAACATCACTTTCGATATATCAAATCCTAAAATTTCATTCGCCTCATGAAATCTTTTCTGTGCCAATTCTGAAGATTCATTCATATCTTTTCCCATACCTTCAAACTGAGATGCCTGTCCAGGAAATACAAAAGCTTTCATAGTTATTTTTTATTAAAATTTAATAATCGCTGGCAAAGATAAGAATTGTAAATAAAAATTATCAGCAACTTAAAATTACTCATTCATAGAATGGTACAGGTTATTAATCTGATTATCTGAATCATACATCCATTACTCTACAATTTTTAAATAAAAGGCTGTAATTTCGAGTGGTATGAATAATTGGAGTAATCGTATATACGGCCTGGTAACAAACCCTTATGTCTATCACAGTATATTTTGGTTGAGTTTATTCTTGGTGTTAAATCTCTTATCCTCAGGTCACAGCCAAGTATGGATTGGTCTAGCCAATGAGCTTATCAATCTGTTATTTTACATCCTCTTGGTATACATCAATCTACTCTATTTAATTCCATCTTACCTTAGAACAAAGAAATACTTTAC
>JAURQA010000297.1 GCA_030836345.1 Bacteroidota bacterium | reverse complement strand
TTATTGCCAATGCAGCCTATATGCTAACCTTTACAGGCTTAGTTTTTATAACCTTTAGGTTGGTTCGATTCCAGAGAGAACAAAACGCAAACATTATTGGAAAAATTTTAGTCACCGTTTTTGGTTTGTGTACCGTTTTCTATGGCTATACCATTTTTTCCTATTTGAGAAATGCTCAATTGGCGCAATCCTATCGATTGTCCGAATTAAAAGAAAGTGGGGTTGAACTATCCACGGTAACTAACAGCTTTATTAAATTTACAGGACACACAGTAGCAGATGGATGGCCTCCATCTTTTGGGCCCGAAGCAGCGGCAAATGTCTTTTTGATCACTTTTGCATTAATGATTATTGCAGGTACTTGGATTAATCTTACAAAAGACTAAATACCATTTCAATGAAAGAGGGTATTTATCCCTTCTTTAATTATTTTTTGGGTTGTGATTCATTTGACAATCGATCTACCTACCTCATTCGCTCAGTAAATGTAAATGAGGATTAAAATTTAATAGAAATAGCAGAAACTGTCTAATTGTTTATTGATTTGAAGTGAGAATAATTAAATTGACATTCTTCAAAAAAACCAACAGCATTTGAACGATTAAAACAGTTTTATATGATAAAGTCCATAAAAAATGCTCTATTAGTTATAGCCTTATTGTTATTACAAAACACAGCGGCACAGCAAGTGTATACCCCCAATTGGGAGTCCTTAGACAGTCGCCCTGTGGCGCCGTGGTTCGAGCAAGCCAAATTCGGAATTTTCATTCATTGGGGGCCTTATTCCGTTCCCTCATGGTCGCCTAAAGGCACCTACGAAGAATGGTATTTAGAGTGGTTTACAAGTAAATCTGTTTTCGGAAATGGAACTTTTACGGGCAAGGAGATTCCCGAATTCCACCAAAAAACCTATGGTAGCGATTTTAATTATATCGACTTCGCTAAAATGTGGAAAGCAGAACTTTACGATCCTTCAAAATGGGCAGAATTATTCAAAAAATCAGGAGCCAAATATGTAGTCATGACCTCCAAGCACCACGATGGTTTTGCCCTTTGGCCCAACCACCACGCTACCGAAACCCGAGGGTATTTGTGGAATAGTATGGTAACGGGACCCAAGCGAGATTTGGTAGGAGATTTTGTTCAAGCCATAAAAGCAGCAGGCCTTAAGGCAGGTTTATATTACTCACTCTACGAGTGGTATCATCCTTGGTACCGCATCGGGTCGAAAAAATTTGTGACAGACTATTATCACCCCCAGTTTAAAGAATTGGTGACCAATTATCAACCCGATTTGATTTACGCCGATGGTGAATGGGAAAAAGACGATGATTACTGGAACAGCAAAGAACTATTGGCTTGGCTTTTTAACGAATCCCCAGTTAAAGATCATGTGGTGATCAACGATCGCTGGGTCAAAGGTCAGCGCCACAAACACGGCGGTTTTTATACAACGGAATACCTTAGGGAAGTGATCAATTTTGACAAACCTTGGGAGGAAATCCGGGGTATGGGACTGTCTTTTGGTTACAATAGAAACGAGGATCTTGAAGATTATAATTCTGCCCAATCCCTTATTTTAATGTTGGCCGATATTGTCAGTCAAGGAGGAAACCTATGCATTAATGTGGGGCCTACTGCGGCGGGTAAAATTCCAGTCATCATGCAAGAACGACTCATCCAAATTGGCAAATGGCTGGAGACCAATGGAGAAGCAATTTATGGAACCAGAAAATGGAAGAGACCCTACCAATGGTCCAAGGGAGATAGAAATTTTAAACTTTTAAAAGAGGGGCACAGTTATGTACAGGGGGACTATATCCTTAAACAAACCATTCACCAACAAGAGGGGAAAGCCATTAAAGAACTCTTCTTTACAAGCAAATTGAAAAACCTGTATGCGATCAGTCCTAAGTGGCCGGGAAAAGAGTTGATTATTAAAAACCTCAACTTAAACAAAGATTCAGCAATCTTTTTGCTGGCAACGGGTGAAAAATTACACTACCAAAATAGCGAAAAAAATGTGGTAATTGATCTTCCTGAATACGATCCAAATCATTACAAACCAGAGGATCATTATGCTTATGTATTCAAGATCACCAATGGAGCATCTTCTCCATAAACCTTATTTAGCGAAAGATAAAAATCTCTTGTATTATTTCTGTACCATAATCCATATCATTCGTGTGCTAAATTATAATGAATAGGAACTTCAAATGGTATAGCTTTTGAGTAGATTTAGGATCTAAAGATTAAAAAAAAATGAGTCGACTACTTATAATTTTATTTACTATAATAATTATTTCGTGTGGAAAAGATACAGCTGATTCTGACATTTCATCCACTACAAATGATATACAACAGAACGACACCTCCAACTGCGATAGTTCAGGGAATAACAATTCTACTGATGATAACTCAGGTGACAGTAACTCAAATACAAATAATACAGGAAACGAAAATACTTCCGAAATCAAGGTAATTTTTAACTCCAACGTGCACAGCAGCTTACCTACGGAATGGGTTGAGCAATACTATGTTATATTGGACACACTCAATAAAAGAATTCCTGTTTTCACTAACAATTATGAGGAATTAGACATATATGCATGGAATAGTAACGCAAACAGGCCTTTCAGTTCTCAAATAGGAGATGCCTCGGGAGCGTGTATTTGTGGAAATGATCAAGGCAGATATATGGTATTAGAAATTCCTGAAGATGAGTTTACCTATAGTAGTATGCACCGTTATTCTGTAATTGCCCATGAATTTTTTCACGCTTATCAAATGAGCATATCTTCCAACTTCTATGATGGAGATTTTAATGTCAAGTGGCTTAGTGAAGGACCTGCAGCTGTATTTGAATCAATCTACGTCAGGGAGCATTATGATTACAATTATTTTATCTATGAACAAGATCGTGTGGACAATGAAGCGACCACCAACCCTTCCATATATGAGAATTATGATAGTGGGGGAGATTCAAACTATTCTTCATCCGTTTTTATGACTTTGGCTTTGGTTAAGGAATTGGTTAAACTAAACCATACTGAAGCAGATGCCATCAGAATGGTTGTGAAGGATTTTCAAGAACGAAACCCAAGTGCCAGCAAT
>JAURQA010000296.1 GCA_030836345.1 Bacteroidota bacterium | reverse complement strand
TCTTAGGTATTTACAATAGGCTGCAATCACAATCATACTGTAAAGGTATAATACCTAAACAATTGAAACAAATGCAATACACAGGAGTGCCAAAGTGAAAAACTGCACAAGCCCTTGAATGCACTGTACTTAATTCAAATAACTCCGTACAAGAACTCAATAGTCCATTTATTCAGAAAAAATCTATATATGATAGGCCCAAAAAAATAAGCTGGCCCAAAAAGTAAAAAAAAGTGTTACAAGAACAGCTGTTCGAATCATAATTAATTTTCTAGTATGAGTAAGATTAGGCATAGTTTTATGGTTACTTTATATTGGTTTAACTTTTAAATTATCCTTGCAATTCTATCGAGTCTGAAATAAAGAATATACAATTTAAATGACTACGTTATCCTTGAGGAGCAACTATCAGGCCAAAGTTGAAATGAACAATTACATAACTACTAACATTTTATTTAAAAGTTTGATATAATGGAATTTATATCTAATATTTTTATCTCTATCAAAGTTGATTTCTTGATTAAAGAGTGCTCTCTTAACTGTAATACTAAAATAAGCCATGTATACGAAGCCAATAACTAACTTGAATACCTGAGGGCTCCATGAATGGGGAAAGCAGCTTTACCAGCAATCATCATAATTAATAGGGATGCCCTTTATTGGTATACTTTTTAAGTCCATCAATGCTCAAAGAGAATATGAAAGGCAATAGTATAGAATAAAATTAGCCAGTAGAAATAAGATGATAAATGGATGAAATTCCTTTCGTGAATATTCGGGCGAAAACAAGCATAGAAGCAAAACCAACAAAAAAGTCAATTATATAATACTTAGGTTCATATTTCTGATTGAAGCTCTTGATTGCCTCCAAAAATCAAGAAATGCTTTAGTTACTCCACTTATTTTTAGTGAGCCACTTCTGCTGCAGAATCTAAGTCAACCCCTTGTTTCTGAAGTATTCTCTTAACCAAAAGAGCAAATACCGCTAAATATAAAAAGCATATTACTGGAATTAAGAATGACTGATGTATTCCCAATACATCCGCCAGTTTACCTTGAATGGGAGGGATAATACCTCCACCTAGAATCATCATAATTAAAAAAGCCGCCCCTTGTGAAGTATACTTCCCTAAACCCGCTATAGATAATGTAAAAATAGAAGGCCACATAATGGAGCAAGCCAATCCACCACACATGAATGCATATATGGCCGGCAAACCCGTGGTTACCATTCCAACTATCATGGCCAAGATTCCAAAAATTCCAAAATACAAAAGGGTCTTGGCAGGCTTATCTTTAGAAAAATAGGCTGTAAGCATTTGAAGCACTACGCATAGAACGTACCATAGAAGATGCTGAATATTATGCCCAGCTAAACGAGTAAATAAAAGTACAATAGCAAATGCGATTAATGGAGTAAGAAATTTAAAGAGGACTTTTTTCTTAGGACTTAAATCAAAAGCGGCAACTGCACCAGTCCATCTTCCAATCATTAAACTCCCCCAGTACATCGCAATAAATGGGGCAATTTCTGATGAAGTATAACTCCCAAATTCGGGTTGCTTTAATAATTCACCTAAGTTACTTCCAATGGCTACTTCCACACCAACATATACAAAAATGGCTAACATGCCTAAAACCAATTGTGGATATTGCATAGCTCCCCAACCTTCTTTCTTCTTTTGTGCAATTTGGTTTACTATTGGTAAGCCAACTACCACCACAGCCAAAGCTAAAATTAACCAGATCAATCGTTTACGTTCTAATGGTTTGGTGAGTTTGTCTATTTCTATTTGCTGTAAACTTATAGTACCCTTAATGCTGACAATTCTTTCATTAACAATCACCTTCTCTTCTTCCGAGCTCGCTAAAAGCTGGCACTCTAAACCTGAAATCTGTTCGCTTTCTTCGGCAAAAGTAGATTTGATAGCTTCTATTTTATCAATTGTTTCTCCTTGGTAACTAGAAAAAACTGGAACAAAGGCCATAATCAAAAGGCCGGTCAGAATCAATAGACTTCTTAACGCCTTCACTGCTCTTTCCGGTTTCTCAGTATTAATACCAGCCGGTACTTTTTTAGAAAAAGCAAAAAGTAATGCAGCTCCTACAAATAATAAACCTACACAGGTATAAAGAATGATTACTTTATTTAATGGCAAAGCACTAATCTGTTCATCACAAACCGCACTAACGGATCCAAATAAGGCTAGAGCAACGACTAAGGGGCCAATGGTAGTTCCCAAAGAGTTAATTCCGCCTCCTAGGTTTACACGTGCATTACCGGTTTCTGGCTTCCCCAATGAAATCACAAAAGGTTGAGCACCTGTCTGTTGAAGGGAGAAACCTAAAGCCACAATGAAGAGCCCAGCAAGCATTCCGGCAAATGTTTGACCATTTACTGCCAAAATCATTACTAAAGCGCCCATGGCAGAAAAGAGCAAACCATAAATGATACTTTTTTTATAACCCCAAGTACCTACTAAGTCTTTCTTTGCTAATGTTCCATAGATTAAGAGTATAAGCGCACCAAGATAGTAAGCCATATAAAAGGCAAAATCCACCAATTGGCTTTGAAATTGATCTAAACTAAAATATCCCTTGCAAAAAGGAATGAAAACACTATTTCCCGCAGCAATAAAGCCCCAAAAGAAGAACACCGTAATTAGTGTATAAAGCGCAGATTTATAATTGACCTGATTTTTCATGAATAATCGGCTAATTTATAGTATAAACTCAATACTATAAGTATACTTGATCATATTTTTTTCTAAGGATAAAATGTGGACAAACACCAAAAAAACAAGGGTTTGAGCCTTGCTGTTTTACCTATATTTACAAAGTAAATAAAGAACATAAATGGCAGAAAATAAAAGTAACTATGGAGCGGATAATATACAGGTTCTGGAAGGTTTAGAAGCGGTGAGAAAAAGGCCGGCCATGTATATTGGAGATATTAGCCAAAAAGGTCTCCATCACCTGGTTTATGAAGTAGTTGACAATAGTATTGATGAGGCGCTGGCAGGACACTGTAAGAACATTGAAGTGGTTATAACCACAAGTAATGGAATTAGAGTAACGGATGATGGTCGAGGAATTCCAGTAGGTCATCACGAAAAAGAAAATCGAAGCGCTTTAGAAGTTGTAATGACTGTGCTGCACGCGGGTGGAAAATTTGATAAGGATACCTACAAAGTATCTGGTGGACTGCATGGTGTTGGCGTGAGTTGTGTAAATGCTTTATCCAAGCACTTAAAAGTGAATGTTCACCGAGAAGGCAAACTTTACGAACAAGAATATGAAATTGGAAAGCCGCTTTATCCTGTCAAAGAAATAGGAACTACAGGTAAAAGAGGAACTGTGGTTGAATTTCAGCCCGATGATAGCATCTTTACAGTATTGGAGTACACCTTCAGCATTTTAGAGAATAGAATGCGTGAACTTAGTTTCTTAAACAAAGGAATTCGCATAAGCTTGGAGGATGAAAGAGAACAAGATGAAGATGGAAATAATATTAAAGAAGAGTTTTATAGCGAAGGTGGATTAAAAGAGTTCGTAAAATATATTGATGGTACCCGAGAGTCCTTTTTACCAGAGCCTATTTATGTAGAAAGTGAAAAGTCAGGAACTCCTGTAGAGATTGCATTTCAGTATAATTCTGGATACGCCGAAAATATCCACTCCTATGTAAACAATATTAATACTATTGAAGGTGGAACTCATATATCTGGCTTTAGAAGAGCTTTAACTAGAACGCTTAAAAGCTATGCGGAAAAGAATAAAATGCTTGAAAAAGCAAAAGTAGAAGTTTCTGGAGAAGATTTTAGAGAAGGATTGACCTGCGTTCTATCTGTGAAAGTAGCAGAACCACAATTTGAAGGGCAAACCAAAACTAAATTGGGTAATAGCGAGGTTATGGGTGCCGTTGACACCACTGTTGGTGAAATGTTAGATAATTACTTACAGGAAAATCCAAAGCAGGCTAAAATGATTGTAGATAAAGTCATATTAGCAGCTCAGGCAAGAGCCGCTGCCAGAAAGGCTAGAGATATTGTTCAAAGGAAAGGAGCAATGAGCAGCATGGGATTGCCAGGAAAGTTAAGCGATTGTTCCAAAACAGACCCTACAGTTTGTGAAGTATTCTTAGTGGAGGGTGACTCGGCAGGTGGAACTGCAAAACAAGGACGAGATAGAGAGTTTCAAGCAATTTTACCCCTTCGTGGTAAAATATTGAATGTAGAGAAAGCCTTAGAGCACAAAATTTATGATAATGAAGAAATTCGAAATATGTTCACAGCTCTAGGAGTTCATATTGCTCATAATGAGGAGGGAGTTAAAGAATTAAACCTTGAAAAACTCCGGTATCATAAGGTTGTTATCATGACTGATGCAGATGTGGATGGTTCACACATTAGAACGTTAATT
>JAURQA010000295.1 GCA_030836345.1 Bacteroidota bacterium | reverse complement strand
TTATTAAAGCCAATGATAAGGGGAAAATCAAAATTAAAAAAGTGATTGACAATACGGCTGCTGAAGTTGAGATTGAAGTTCAGGTAGCCAGCGGGATTAGCAATGATCAAATTATTGATGCTCTCTATGCTTTTACCGATTGTGAAGTAAGTATATCTCCGCTATGTTGCGTTATCGTAGATAATAAACCAGAGTTTATTGGTGCCACTGATATTTTAAAACTAAATACGCAAAATACCATGCACTTGCTGCGGCGCGAATTGAATATTCGCATGCAGGAGCTGGAAAACAAATGGCACTTTAGTAGCTTAGAAAAAATATTCATTGAGAATAGAATTTACAGGGATATAGAAGAGTGCGAAACCTGGGAGGCTGTTATTGAAGCTATTGACAAAGGCTTAAAACCCCATATCAAACATTTGAAGCGAGAGGTAAATGAAGAGGATATTGTGCGACTTACGGAAATTAAAATTAAGCGCATCTCTAAATTTGATTCTTTTAAGGCGGATGAAATTATCCAGTCCTTGGAAGATGAAATTGCTGTCACCAAAAATCATCTAGAAAACCTGGTTGATTACACCATTAACCATTACGAGCGTTTATTAAAAAAATATGGAAAAGGCCGCGAACGCAAAACCAAAATAGCCAATTTTGGAACAATTACAGCTCAGGTTGTAGCGGTTGCAAATGTTAAATTATATGCCAATTTTGAAGAAGGTTTTATTGGAACGAGCTTAAAAAAGGATACCTTAATTTGCGAATGCAGTGATTTAGATGATATTATCGCCATAGGTATGGATGGCAAATACTCCATAACCAAAATTAGCGCGAAGAATTTTGTTGGAAAAAACTTAGTACATGTAGATGTTTGGCGCAAAAATGATGATCGTACAACCTACAATGCAATATATCACGACGGAACTAGCAAAAAATCAATGGTTAAGCGGTTTAACGCAACCAGTATGATTCGTGACCGAGAATACGATATCACAGCGGGTAACCCTAAGAGTAAACTCCAATATTTTAGTGTAAACCCTAACGGAGAAGCGGAGAAAGTAATGGTGCATTTGAGCAACATGGCAAATGCGCGCATTAAGCAATTCGAATATGATTTTAGCACGCTAGCTATTAAGGGTAAAACGAGTAAAGGAAATTTGTTGACCAAATACCCGGTTCGGAAAATTGAACTCAAGGAAAAAGGAATAAGTACCTTAGGTGGAATTCACTTTTGGTGGGATTCGGCAACAGGTCGCATAAACACGGATGGCTATGGAAAAGAGTTAGGAGAGTTTTATGGAGAAGACTTATTGCTCATCTTAAGTAAAGCAGGTGAATATGAATTGGTAAAACCTGAAGCAAATAGAAGGTTTGATGCTTCATACGTTGAAATTATTCAAAAATTCTACCCTAACCAAGCCATAAATGCGGTGCATGAGGATGGGAAATCGGGAAAACAATATGTCAAGCGGTTTTTAATTGAAACCACCACATTGGATAAAGCCTTTTTATATATTAGCGAAGAAAAAAAGAGTAAGCTGCTTTTTGTAAGCACCAATTCTGCCATTGAATTGCTGGTGACTACGGAAAACAAGAAAAAAGAGAAAAGTTCGTGGGTCCTAAATTTTGAAGAGTTCATTGACATTAAGGGCTGGAAAGCACTGGGAAACCGATTAAGTCCGGATAAACTCAAGAAAATTAAACATACGGGTGAATTAATTGGAGAAGCGCCCCCACGCGAATCACAAAATATCTCTGAAAATGTAGATAAGAATAGCGGGCAAATGAACTTACTTTAAACCGCCCAAACTTTCAATGGTAAAGCCGGCTTGCAACTACTTCCCCCAAACTTTAATATATTCGGTTAAGGTTCTATATACTTCCGACTCATTAGGCCAATCTGCTAACATTTCTAAATGCTTTTGAATAGTGCTCTCATCTCCGCGAATAGCTGGGCCAGTCTGGGCTTTTTTTGGGTTATTTGCCACTGCATTTCGCACCGTTTCTTCAATGAGAGGAATCAAGTATTCCTTAGATAAGGGTTTTAATACCTGATGGCTGGCCTGAAAGATGGCGTTGGTAAAGTTATTCGCAAAGACTGCAGCCAAATGAAGCCTCGCACGTTTTTGATCCGTGCTTATTTGATGTTTTAATCCGCAATTCTGAGCCAATTTAATTAATTGTTGAGTGGTTTGCTCATCTCCTTGAATAAAAATAGGAATGGTTTCCCAAGCGATATTCTGCCCCGAAAAGGTTTGCAAAGGATAAAAAACACCTCTTTTGGTAGACTTGATTATATCTACAGAATCGGCACCACTGCAGTGAACAATATGGGCTTTTGTTTGACTTAAGTCATGAGAAATAACAGGTATAACAGCGCTTGGACAGGTAATAAAAACCAAATCATCCTCATGGATCTCTGATTTTGCAAATTGATAACTAAATCCTGCTCGGCTTGAACTTAATTTAACAGGGTGTTTTAGATTTTTGAATAAGTCATACAAAGCTTGGCCTACTCTACCTGCGCCAAATATACTTATTCGTTGTATCATACCAATACCTTCTCTCTTGCTCTATTAAAGGCAGAAACACCAAAACCTAGACCCACTAAAATAGTACCTAACCAAACTAAATTAATCCAAGGAAATTCCAATACTTTCATAACCACATAATCTTTAGTTGGTTCTTTCTCTCCCACAGTTACTTTATACGAAGCGCCTGTAGCATTGGGTTTAATTTCTTCAATGCTTATTAAAGCTCCCAGCTCATCTTTCTGTGCTGCAATGGTTTGTATTTGGCCAGATTCTGGATCCATCGTAAATATTGGATACAGCATTCCTGTATCACTTAAACGCTCCGCATATACCTGAAAACGTACGGCAAGTCCCGCAACGCCTTGGGCTTTTTCCATGGATAGAATGGTGTACTTTATTTTTCCTGAACTGGAAAGGAAGGTTTCGCTTTCTACGACTTCTACCGTTTTAAACTGAGCATAAGGCTCTCTCTTATCTTGGCCACTCTCATAATTTACATGAGTAAATACATCTTTATGCAGATAATGCTTGGTACTAGGCTCTGCCAATAATCCCATTTTAGGGTTGTTTTGAATGGTTGGCTGCACTTCAAAATTTTCATCTTTATTATAAAAGTTTAAGTAAAACACTTTGTCTATGCCTTTCTCCCCCATGATGGTATCTTTGGAATACTTTACAGTGTAAGGGCCTACTTGGTCTGGAACATTTTTAAATAAGATTCTGTTTTGATGATTAAAGTCATAAGCACTCTGGTCTTTCTCTCCTTTTTCATTGGTTTCAGAAATTAAACTTAGACCATTGGATGAAGCTGAAAGTATTTTCTTATTTACCGAAGAAACAATAATTCCTACCATTAAAACACCAAATCCTGCATGAGCAATGCTAGATCCACTGCGCATAAAACCAATTTTTCGGTTGGCAATAAAATAATGTGTGTTTCCAATGATAAGCCAAATGGAAAAGAATAAGAAAAGCACAAAGCCTATCTCTCTGAACTCCCATGCCATGGCGAGTACTAAAGTAACTAAAATAGATATACTTAGAGAGATAAATAAGGGCTTTTTAAGTTTAGTTAAATCAGTATCTCTATATCTAAACCACTGTCCCAAAGCCATCATTAACATGATTGGCATGGCCATCCACAATTGAATATCATTGTATTTTTGAGCTTCAGGAACCGCCATATTGTATCC
>JAURQA010000294.1 GCA_030836345.1 Bacteroidota bacterium | reverse complement strand
GATTTTACCAATTTTGTAAATTCAGTTATTGATAAAAAAGCCTTTGACAAAATCAGTGGATATATTGACCAAGCTAAAAAAGATGGAGTAGAAGTACTTTGTGGCGGCGGTTACGATGATAGCAAAGGATACTTTATTGAGCCCACAATATTAATGGCACCAGATCATAAGTATAGAACCATGTGCGAGGAGATATTTGGCCCAGTTTTGACTATTTCTGTATATGAAGAGTCTTGGGAAGAAATGTTTAGCATTGTGGATGGAACCAGTGAATATGCCTTAACTGGAGCTATTATCGGTCAAGATAGATATGCCTTGGCTCAAGCAACCAAAGCCTTGAGGCACAGTGCGGGTAACTTTTACATTAATGATAAACCAACAGGTGCCGTTGTTGGCCAACAGCCTTTTGGTGGAGGTAGAGGAAGTGGAACCAATGATAAAGCCGGAGCTAAAGTGAACTTATTGCGATGGGTAAGCCAAAGAACAATAAAGGAAACATTTGTTCCAGCAAAAGATTATAGATACCCTTTTCACCAAGAATAATTAAGAACTATTTTAGATTCAAAGCCGGCATTCGTCGGCTTTTTTTGCTTTCAAAAATCTAAATTGCCAAAACATCCCACAAGCCCTTACTTTGTTAGTAATGAAGTACATGTTTCTAATTATATGGATGCTAAGCTCATCTCTTGCAGCTCAAACCTCATACAGAGGCCTATCTGTAATAAGCGAGTTGGCTGCATGGTGCAGTGGAAGCAATGGCATGGTTCAACGAACCATAAATGGGAAAGACTGGGAAAATGTAAGCCCAAAAGGATATGCAAATAAAGACTTTAGGGCGGTTCATGCCTACGATGAAAACACTGCCCTTATATTGAGCATAGCAGATAGTGCTGTCATTTTAAGAACTACCGACGCTGGAAAGAGCTGGAATAAAGTATATGAAAACAATACACCAGGAATTTTCTTTGATGATTTTGATTTTCAAGGAAATAGAGGTTTTGCCATTGCAGATCCCCTGCCATCTGGAGATAAATACGATCATGTTTTCATTATAAGCCAAGACTCTGGGAAAACATGGTACCCTATGCGAAACCATGTTTTTAGGAACAATGCGAAAGATGCAGGTCTTTTCTCGGCTAGTGCCTCTAATGTTATTATTGATGGGGAAAGTTTAAACGCCATTTGCGGTGGAGATTCTGCAATGTTCCTTTTTAGCAAGCACGGTAAAGTAAAACTTCCCATAAAATCGGGAGGAGCATTTGGCCCTTACAGCATGGATCATTTGGGAAGGTGTTACGCTGTTGTTGGCGGAAATTATGCCAAAAAAGAATGGAGTGACTCCATTGCCTGTTACAGCAAAAATCATGGAAAAAACTGGACTTTATTCCAAAGCATGCCTCATGGATACAAAAGCTCCATAAAGTTCTTTAAAAATCACAAGCAACTCATTGCAGTGGGAACAACTGGGATAGACATTAGTACTAATTTTGGTAAGACATGGAAACAGGTTTCTAAAACCTCTTTTAATACTGTAGAGGTCTTCCGAAATACCATCTGGATGGTTGGAAATGATGGAATTAAAGCCTCCTTTACAACTCAAAAGCTTAAAAAACTGAGCATCCCTTTTTAAAAAACAAAAAGAGTATATCGCTCCGTCTTTCGAATTACATTAAATATCTAAACCATGCTCTCTGGCTGTTTTTAATGCAATATCGTAACCCGCGTCAGCATGCCTAATAACACCCATACCGGGATCGTTACGTAATACTCGACTTAAGCGCTTATGGGCTTCATCTGTTCCATCAGCCACAATCACCATTCCACTATGAATGCTGTATCCCATTCCTACCCCACCACCATGGTGTAAGCTTACCCAGCTGGCTCCACCTGCTGTATTTACCAGAGCATTTAGGATAGGCCAATCAGCAACTGCATCACTGCCGTCTAACATTGCTTCTGTTTCTCTATTGGGGCTCGCTACCGAACCCGTATCTAAATGATCTCGTCCAATAACGATGGGTGCTTTGAGTTCTCCACTCTTCACCATTTCGTTAAAAGCCAAACCGGCTTTCTCTCGCTCTCCTTGACCAATCCAACAGATACGTGCAGGCAATCCTTGAAATTCAATTTTCTCCTGCGCCATTTCTATCCATCGATGCAAGGATTCATTTGCAGGAAATAACTCTAATAGCTTTTCATCCGTTTGACGAATATCCTCTGGGTCACCGCTAAGAGCTACCCAACGAAAAGGGCCTTTTCCTTGACAAAACAATGGTCGAATAAAAGCCGGAACAAAACCCGGGAAGTCAAAAGCGTTTTCTAGGCCTTCTTCTTGGGCTCTTGCTCTCAAATTATTACCGTAATCAAAGGTTAAACTACCCATTTTCTGAAGTTCAAGCATTTGCTCTACATGCCTACGCATGGTGTGGTAACTTAGCTTGGTATATTTTTCTGGATCGGTTGCCCTTAATTTATCTGCAGCCTCTACATCCATATCCTGTGGGTAATATCCTATTAATGGATCATGGGCACTGGTTTGATCCGTTAATGTGTCAGGTACCACTTTTCGTTCTATTAAGGCTTGCAATAAATCTACAGCATTGCACAATACACCAATTGAAATAGCGTCTCCTTTTTCTTTGGCAGCAAGAGCCATATCAATACCCTGATCAATATCCCTGGCCATGAAATCTAAATAACGTGTTTCTAAACGTTTACGTATCCTCCATTCTTCAACTTCTGCTACTAAAGCTACTCCTCCGTTCATAGTAATGGCTAAAGGTTGAGCTCCTCCCATGCCTCCTAATCCAGCCGTTACATTTAAGGTACCTTTTAATGTACCATTAAATTTTTGACGTGCTGCTTCAGCATAAGTCTCGTAAGTTCCTTGAACAATTCCTTGACTTCCAATATAGATCCAACTTCCCGCTGTCATTTGTCCGTACATCATCAAGCCCTTGGCTTCCAATTCTCGGAAATGATCCCAATTGGCCCAGTT
>JAURQA010000293.1 GCA_030836345.1 Bacteroidota bacterium | reverse complement strand
TTTGTTCCCCAGAAAATAATACCACCAACTTTTTTACTCTTAATATCTGCTTTTAAGCCATTGAGTGCTGTTTGAGTGGCATCAAATTGTTTGCTATACGCATCAAATGTAATGGTGTTTCCAATGGAACCTAATAAAGCATTCAATCCATTCACGATTTGTTGCGCTTCTTTTGAAGAGGAACCCGAAATAACCAAGGCAGAGGAACCTGCTTTTACTAGGGCCTTTGCAGCTCTTTTCACTGAATTACCTGCCAATTCCCCGTTTTGTGGAACCGGAATCTGAACGGCTTCTTTTAACTTAGCCACCTCATTATATAAGGTAGACAAGTATAAGGCTTCTTTACTTGCCTGCATCGGAAAACGATAATCAGCATTTGTTCCTGTGGTACTTAAATTACTTTCAAACTGAAAGTGCTGGGACATTTCGTTTCCCTTAACTGGCACTCTATTTTTCACATATCCTTTGGTGAATTCAACAGGAGATATCCAGGTACCCAAAAAATCTGCACCAAAGCTTACAATAACAGATGCTTTATCAAAATTATAACTAGGCAATACTGCTTTACCAAAATCTGCTTCGTTCGCCTCAATTATGCTGGAATACGAAACAGCATTGTATGAAACGTGTTCGACATTTGAATATTTTGCTTTAAAATCAGCCACTGCTTTTAGAGCAGATGGACTGTGCACAGTATCGCTTAAAAGTACAATTTTCTTACCCGATGTTTGAACCTCGCCAATTTTCTTAGCAATTTCAATATCTAATATATTCCAATCTTCAACTTCTTTTCCATTTTGCATTGGATGAGCCAAGCGTTCCGTATCATATAAATCTAAAATACTTGCTTGACCTGTAGCACATAATCCGCCCTGAGAAATGGGTGAACGCAAACTACCGTCCAATTTAATAGGTCTACCTTCTCTTACTTTTACTTCTACCCCACAGGCCGATGAACAAGCTCCGCAAGTAGATGAATAGTAATTAGGTACACCTGGTGTCACTTCATTGGGCTTAACCAAATATGGCACTGCATGTCTTACTGGTGTTCTGTAACAAGCTGCTAGAGCCACTGAGGTTACACTAAACCCGAAGAATTTAAGAAAATCTCTTCGATTCGAATTTAACTCAATACCTTCTTCACTTAGAACTTCATCCAAGGGAAGCGCATCGGAAAATTCATGTTTCTGAGATTTGAGAAAATCCGAAGTTCTTTCGAGTTCCTCCGATCCTTTCCAATATTTCTGATTTTTCGACATTTGATTTTTTCTTTTTTTTTAATAATGGCACTTTGCACATTCCAAACCACCATTCATGGCTGGGGTAATTTTAACATTACCGTCTGGGCCATAAAACTTACTTTGATTACCGTTCTCTTTGAGGTCTGCTTTTGCTTTAGCATGCAAAGCCTCATAATAATTATTCTTATCTGTATCTACCCCTCGATTTCTATGGCAATCAATACACCAACCCATTTGAAGAGTTGACCATTGCTGAACAACTTCCATTTTTTCAATTGGTCCATGACATTGTTGACACTCTAAGCCGGCTACTT
Source organism: Bacteroidota bacterium (assembly GCA_030836345.1). Taxonomy (GTDB): domain Bacteria; phylum Bacteroidota; class Bacteroidia; order NS11-12g; family UBA955; genus CALKCM01. The sequence goes on along the minus strand of JAURQA010000293.1, from coordinate 3,755 downwards.
TTACGTGCTGAGAGTGATTAAAATATGCATGATCAGGCAGATTGTGTATTCTTACCCAACGTATAGGCTTTGGGTTATTTCCAAACTCTTTTCCTGCTGGACGTTCTGGATCGTAATCCAATGCAGCATAAATCTTCTTGATTTCAGGAGATGTTTCTCCGCCATACTTTTCGCTCGCCTGAACTCCCTTATGGCAGTTCATACACGTATTTAAAGATGGGATGGATGCTGATTTGGAAACTTCCACCGTTGAATGACAATATTTACAATCTATTTTCAACTCTCCCGCGTGAAGCGCGTGACTGTATGCAATAGGCTGTGTTGGAGCATATCCTTGTTGAACTCCAATTTTGTTCATACCAAACCAGTATAAAAAGCCAAACCCAAATAACCCTATAATCGTAGTAACAGAAAGAGACAATATTACCGGATTCATGGAAGCCCAAGAAGAGGGTAAATACTTTGCTATTCCTTTTGGAGCAAACGAATCCTCAGACCCGGCCTCTTTTTCGATAACACTGCGAAGCAATGATTTCTTTACTTTACCTAGAAGCAGGTAAATAATGGCAAAAATGATAACTAGCGTCAAAAGAAAGAATACCGTTGTATTATCTTCCTCGGCAGGCCCTTGAGCTATTGGCCCAGCTGCAACTGCAGTTGCTGGATCTGGAACAGATTCTATGTAAGCCAATATATCAATAATATTAGGCGCCGTTAAATTAGGAAAAAGATTCATGGCTGCGCCTGCATACTCCTCGTAAATGGCAAGCGCTTCTGCATCTCCACTTTTTCTTAGGGCTTCATTATTCTGAACCCATTTAACAATCCACTCTACGGAATGCCTATCTTGCACACCTTTTAAAGCCGGTCCAACCGCCTTTTTGTATACTTGATGACAGCTTCCACAATTATTTGAAACCCATAATTTTTCACCGGAAACAGCATCTCCAACATAACCATCGGTCTGAGAAAATAGACTAATACCAGAAAATGTGAGCGTGAAAAAGAGTAAATAAATTTTATTCAATCGAATCATTTTAATTCTTGTGCTTTTGCGCGCTGCAAATATAGACACAGAGGTAAAATGGATAAAACTTTTTGTCATGCCAAGGTCAATTTAGAACCCATCTAACTTACTTTCATAAGTGATTGATAACAAATGCAATAAACAGAGTATATTTTATCTTTAATTACAGCAATAAGAAATTCAAGTTAATCCTTAAATTTGCTCCCAATTTATGCACATTTCTCGAACATAATGATAGATAAACTCAAGATTGTTGTTGTGATGCCTGCCTACAATGCTTCCATGACTCTTAAAAAAACTTTAGATGAGGTTCCAATGGATATTGTAGACGAAATCGTTTTGGTTGATGACAACAGCAAAGACAATACAGTTGATGTAGCCAAAAGCTTAAATATAAAACACATTGTAACTCACGATGTAAACAAAGGCTACGGTGGAAATCAGAAATCCTGCTACCGCAAAGCGCTAGAGTTAGGTGCAGATATTGTCATTATGCTTCATCCAGACTATCAGTACACCCCAAAGTTAATTCGCGCCATGACCTCAGTAATATCTGAAGGCAACTATAAAGTTGTTTTTGGAAGCCGCATTTTAGGCAAAGGTGCATTAAAGGGTGGCATGCCCATCTACAAGTATATCGCCAATCGAATTCTTACGCTTTTTCAAAACATCCTAATCAATCAAAAGTTAAGTGAATACCACACGGGTTACCGAGCATTCCATGCAGATGTCCTTAGGTCTATTGCAATTGATAAAAATGACGATGACTTTATTTTTGACAATCAAATGATTGCCCAAATTTTTTCAAAGAACTTTGAAATTTGTGAAATTACCTGCCCTACTAAATACTTCGAAGAAGCCAGCAGCATAAACTTTAAAAGAAGTGCTAAATATGGTTTTGGAGTTCTTTGGGTTTCCGTCCAATATCGGCTAATGAAATGGGGCATTTACACCCCAGATTATTTAAAGTAATTTACTTATTTACCTGTTTGATGTAATTGTTCAAAGCTGCTCGCATACTAGGTGCATCAGGAGCTGGCGCCGGAATATCTAATATAAGGCTATTCTCTTCAATAGCTTTTTGAGTGCTTGATCCAAATCCGGCAATTCGCGTATTATTTTGAATAAATCCAGGGAAATTATCATACAGTGATTTGATATCGGCAGGACTAAAGAAAACTAAAATATCGTAAAACACGTTTTCTAAATCGCTTAAATCTGAACTTACTGTATTGTAAATAATGCATTCCTTCAGATTCATGTCATGCTTTTTAAAAAAATTAGCAATGCTTGGCTTACGAATGTCACTACAGGGGTACAAAAACGTTTCTTTCGGATGTGCTTTACACAGTGCTAAGAATTCTGTCTCCCTTCCCTTACCTACATACATTTTTCGCTTCTTGGGCGTAATGTATTTTTGAATATAGTTCGAGACGCTCTCATTGGTCGAAAAATATTTGGTGTTGGGATCCATTTCATGACGCATTTCTGAGGCTAATTGAAAAAAGTAATCGATACTATTTCTTGAGTTAAATATAACTGCCGAGTAATTGGCTAGATTCACTTTCTGACGGCGCACATCTCTAGCGGATAATGGTTCCACATGAATAAAACTTCTGAAATCAATTTTTACCTTGTACTGATCAACTAAACTCTGGTAAAAATTTTTATCTTTGTCTGGTTCAGGCTGAGTAATTAATATACTTTTAACCTTTTCTAATCTATCCTTCTGCATAAAGCTTTTGTATGATTATCGTCGAAATTAATACCATTGGTAAAATTTCGAGGGTGCAAAAATACAATAGAACTTGAACATTAAAAGCACTATCTTGAATTATGCCATAAATCTGAACTAAATACCTTAAAATCAATGGTGTACAACAGAAAAAAATAAACCAAATCTCAGATATGCCGAATAAAAATTGGGGATTGTAATAGTAAAAAAGGGCAATAGGTAAGAGAATCAAGGAAAACACGAGTTCAATGTTGATATGTCTTTGGGTCATATTCTGTTGAGTTACTTGGAGGTCTAATACTTTTGCTTGAATAAACTGAACTCCCAGAATACATGACTTTACAACCATTAAGCTAAAGAACAGTAAAATAAAAAAGGATGCGTTATTCAATTCAAAATACCTTAATCGCAGCATTAGCAAGGAATAAACGAGACTTTGTACCAAACTACTTAAGAGTAACAGATAGATTGAACCGTTCATAACCCTCGACTTTTTTTCTGAAAGTAACTCTTTATATTTTTGAGGATTTAGAGTGCTTTGCAAACGCAAAACAAATTGACTTGGGAAGTTTTGGATGTACAGAGAAAACCCCAAAACAGCAAAAATAAAAGCAATAAAAAACCAAATTTTCGATGTGCTATTTTGAGCATAGAGCTCGTTATTTAATGCATCATAAGGGTCAATAATTGCGTTTACTTTTTCCCTTGGAATATGTATTTTCAGAGGAGTTATCAATAGCGCTCTTAAACTATCCGTATTTAGGGTATCCAAGAACTTTGATTCAACAGGAGCATCCAGATACCCTGGTTGATTTTGGCTTGCATTTATGCCATCATCGATGTTCTGACTTGAGACCAGCACAGAATTACAGAATATTAACAGAAGGCAAAGTAATTTAAAAAACATCCCCATTAGTTATTTAAATTCGTTACTAAACCAAAATGAAACCTGGATTGATTAAATCCAAATTTTGAGGAAACGCCCTGACCCAT
>JAURQA010000292.1 GCA_030836345.1 Bacteroidota bacterium | reverse complement strand
CAAGCCCAAACAGCCACTGGGAAGTTGAAGGCAGATATAATACCAACAACACCTAAGGGGTGCCATTGCTCGTACATACGGTGGTTTGGCCTCTCGCTATGCATGGTAAGGCCATGCAATTGGCGGCTTAAGCCAACAGCAAAGTCGCAAATGTCAATCATCTCTTGAACCTCACCGTAGCCTTCTTGCAAGCTTTTTCCCATTTCGTAACTCACCAAAGCACCCAGGCTTTCTTTATTTTTTCGGAGTTGGTTCCCAATTTGACGCACAATTTCACCTCGCGCGGGTGCTGGCATATGTCTCCAAGATGAATGCGCTTTTTGACAGCGGCCAATAACGGCTTCATATTCGGTTACCGAGGCATAAGCCACTTCTGTTATTTCGGTACCATCTACCGGACTGTTAATGGTTCTTTTGTCTGTTCCCAAGGCCTGTAACCATTGTGTTCCAGTACTTGCGCTTTCGACCTTGGCATGGATGCCAAGTTCTTTTTTAATTTCTTTAATATTTACTTTCATACATTTTCGTGTAATACTGTTTGTATTCACCGTTAAGGACGTTATTTAACCAGGAGTGGTTTATTAAATACCAATCGATGGTATTACTAAACCCTTCATCAAATTGAATACTGGGTTCCCAGCCAAGATCGTTTTTTAATTTACTGGCATCTATTGCATACCTAAAGTCATGTCCCGCTCTATCCTTTACAAAGGTGATAAGCTTTCTGCTTTCGCCAGCAGATCTATTCAGTTTATCATCCATTAAATCGCAAAGTTTATGAACCAGGTCTAAATTACTCCATTCGTTATTGCCCCCAATATTATAGGTTTCTCCATCTACACCGCTGTGTAATATAACATCAATGGCTCGCGCATGATCCTCTACCCAAAGCCAATCGCGCACATTATCTCCCTTTCCATAAACGGGCAAAGGCTTGCTTTCCTTAATATTATTAATCATTAGAGGAATCAACTTTTCAGGAAATTGATGGCTTCCATAATTATTACTGCAATTGCTTATAACGATAGGCAGCTTATATGTATCGTGGTACGCACGCACAAAATGATCGCTGCTGGCCTTGCTAGAGCTATAAGGACTGTGAGGGGTGTAGGGTGTTTCTTCCGTAAAAAATCCTTCATCTCCCAGTTCACCGTATACTTCATCCGTACTTACATGGTAAAATCGACCGTTTGCAAGATCGCCAAAATTTTTGAATGCATTGAGCATAACACAAGTTCCAAGTACATTGGTTTTTACAAATTCCAAGGGGTTTGTAATGCTTCTATCCACATGGCTTTCCGCCGCTAAATGGATAACTGAATGGATTTTATTTTGCTTAAAAAAAGCATTTATTGCCTCCTCGTCACAAATATCTAGGTGAGCAAAAGAGTAATTTTCCTTCTGTTCTATATCACGCAGGTTTTCTAGGTTTCCGGCATAAGTGAGTTTATCTAAATTTATAACATCATAGTCCTTGTATTTATTTACAAAAAGGCGGACCACATGGTTTCCAATAAAACCTGCCCCGCCCGTTATAACTATTTTCTTTTTGCTCATGCTATAATTTTTCTAAATCAAATATTCGTATCACTAAGGGTTCATATGGCGCAACGCCATAACTTCCGGCAGCATCATAGGCCAGATAGGATGGCACTACAAAGGTAACATCTTCTCCCACTTTCATGTGTAAGGGCAAAAGTTGAAATGCACGCAAAGGATGATTGGATTGCCCTAAAATAGTTTTATATTTTTTGCGTTCCAGTGCGGTACTCATGTGAGTAATTCCATTAAACTTCGTAACTAAAAGCTCGAAGGCTACTTCATCTCCAATTTTTAAGGTATCATTTGTAGTAGCTACATTGGTGTGATATCTATAATGTGCGTCCGGGTGAAGGAGGTATTCTTCACTTAAAGAATCGCAGTAAGAGTCTATGGCACTTGCCTCTGCACTGATGCGATAAAACCTTTTTTTATTGGCAAAAACTTCATACTTATCCGGGTTTAAAACCGCCGTAACTCGTATCAGAAATTTGGCGTATTTCCCATTGGGCATCTGCATGAGTTTATCGTGATTTTTTAGGTTTATATGATTGGCAAATTGCCGTTTCATACTATCCGTGTTTACCAAAAGTTCCATTTGAGACTTACTCGTCATTTTACGCAGTGCAGCCATTAAAACATTGTTATCTGCCGAGGGGTAGGGTGCTATGGTGGCTGTATCTGCAGCAAAACTATTAATAATGGTATCTCCATTAGGGCTTGTCAAGAGGTAATTAATCAACATCATGTGACCTGCTCCATACTGTCCTTCTTGGCTTTCATCTCCATAATTAAATTTATAGATGAGGCCATTTGAATCTGTTTTAAAATTATTAAAATACCGCTGGTATATATTTTTACCTTGGAAGAACAGAAAGGCTCCTCCAAGAATTATTAGAGCAAAAAGGAAATATTTGTTTTTTACTAGATTCATACTCCTAATAACTCTTCTTTATGATCTTTTAGTGCATTTTTAAATTTAAAAATGGTGTCCTCCAATGAATCGTCACTTGCGCCACCCGCTGCATTAAAGTGCCCGCCTCCATTAAAATGCTTGGCAGCAAAGGCATTGGCTGCAAAACTTCCTTTGCTTCTAAAACTCATTTTCACACGCTCTGTTCGATCAATAATTAACACGCTAAAGACAATCCCTTCTAATCCAAGACCAAAATTCACCAAGCCTTCTGTATCGCCGGTAATTACATTAAACTCTTCCAATTCATTTGCATCTAAATAGAGCAGGGCTGTTTTCAGCTCAGGAATAACCTCTAATTTTTTGTATAAGCAATATCCAAAAAGCTTGCTTCGGCTGTGGGAGAAAGTATTAAATACACGTTCGTAAATTTGAACATTATTAGCCCCTTTATCCATTAAATCAGCAGCAATTCTGTGGGTGCTAGATGTGGTATTCCCGTGGGCAAAATGGCCGGTATCGGTCACGGTTCCTGTATAAATGCAAGTGGCCATATCTCCATCAATAACATCTGTATTGAAATATTTTTGAATAAAAAGATAAACCAATTCACAGGTACTTCCAATATCAGAATTGGCAAAAGTGTAT
>JAURQA010000023.1 GCA_030836345.1 Bacteroidota bacterium | reverse complement strand
TACCACCGCTAAACCCAGGGGTTCCTCGTTCGACCACAAAGGCGGATATGCCGTGGCTATCTAGTAGTTCTCCTGTTCTGGCCAATACTACGGCAACATCTCCTGAGATTCCGTGAGTAATCCAATTTTTAGAACCATTTAACACATATGAATCCCCTTCTTTTTTGGCGATGCATTGCATCCTCATTGCATCGCTTCCGGTGTTTGCCTCCGTAAGACCCCAGGCACCAATCCATTGCCCTGTAGCAAGCTTAGGAAGCCATTTCTTCTTTTGTTCTTCGCTACCAAATTGTAAAATATGTCCGGTACATAAACTGTTGTGAGCGGCCATACTTAATCCAATGGATCCACAGACTTTGGCCAGGCCCTGAATGGCCTCGGAATACTCAATGTATCCTAACCCGCTGCCACCATACTCTTCGGGAACTAAAACGCCTAAAAGGCCTAGCTTTCCCATTTCGTGAAAGAGTTCTTTTGGGAAGGTTTGAGACTCGTCCCATTCCATAATATTGGGGCGGATATGGCGTTCTGCAAAGTCAGAAACCATTTGTTTAATCATCTCGGTGTTTTCGGTTGTTTTATAGTCCATTTTTAACGTTGCGAAGGTAATATATAAGGCTTAATTTTTACGAATAATCCATTTGGCAAAATCCTTCCATTTAGGTTGTTTGCCATACATTAAAATGCCTACTCTGTATATGCGTGCAGAGAGCCATACCATAAATAAAAAGGTGGTAATTAAAATAAAAAATGATGTAAATATTTCGAGCCAAGAGATCCCAAATGCTACTCGCGCACTCATGACCACTGGTGAGGTAAATGGAACGTAACTAAAAACCTTAGCAATTACTCCATTGGGATCCTGAAAAACGGCACTTTGAGCAATGATAAATCCAAAAACAAGAGGCATCGAAACAGGAAACATAAACTGCTGAGTATCGCTGTCTTGGTTTACAGCTGAACCAATTGCAGCAAATAAGCTGCTGTATAGTAAATATCCGCCTACAAAGAACAGAAGAAATACGGTGGCTATTTTTGTAAATGGGAGGCTCTCGATCGATTGCATGAGGGTGGTAAGCGTATCATTCGCCATTGCCTCATTTTGACTGACTGAAGTCATTTCTTGACTTAAACTTGAATCTCCTAAGCTCAATCCTAGGAACAAAGTAATGACGGTGATAAGACCGGTTCCTAGAACAATCCAGGCTACAAATTGGGTTAAACCTACAGCAGCAACTCCTAGTATTTTTCCAAGCATTAACTCAAAGGGCTTTACGCTGCTCACAATAACTTCAACAATTCTATTGGTTTTTTCTTCTATGGTGCTGCGCATGACCATAGAACCGTAGATGAATATGAAAATATAAATAATAAAGGCCATAAACATACCAATGCCACTTTTTAAGCCGCTATTGCTGCTCTCTAAATCGCCATCTAATTTAGCCTCCAAGGTTTTAAATTGAATGGCTGGTTTTAAATCGTTCAGTTGTTTGTTGGTAATGTTTAGATCTTCTAAATTTTGTGTGAAAATATCATCGATTAAGTACGATTGAAGCTTGTTAATCCTAGTAATAGAGGGTGTTTGACTGCTTATGAACTCTAAGCTATCAATAGATTGCTTATCCTTATCTTTAATATGGAGTAAGGCCAGGTATTCGTTATTCAAGAGTTCCTTCATCTCGGTGGGAAGGTCTACTTTATGAAAAATAAAATTACTTAGGGTATCTTTATTTACAGCTTTTGAAAGGATGTTATGCTCATCTAAGTAGTTTACCTGGGTGTATTCATTTGACTTACCACTTTGAACGGCAATAAATGCTACCGCAGCATAAAAAGCTACAAAAATAAGTGGAGTAATAAGGGTTAATAGAATAAATGATTTGTTCTTTACGCGACTGAGGTATTCTCGCTTAAAAATGATGCGTATATTTTTCATGCTTAAGATACGGTTTGCACAAATACTTCATGAATACTGGGTAAGTTCTCTCTAAAAAGAACCCAGTCTGAATGAGCCTGAGCTTGTTGAATGAGGGTGTTTTTTTCTTTTTCATCTTTGCAAGACAGTTCATAAATGATATACGCCTCTTGATTTGTTCTTTGGCTGATGCAATGCGTTTCGAACCATTCATGGGGAGCATTTGAACTAAAGCCCACTTCGTAGGTTTGCTTATAATGTGCGCGCCTGATGTCGGTAGATTTACCGCTTACCACAATCTTTCCCTGGTGAATGATTGCGAGTTCATCGCATAATTCTTCTACATTATCCATGCGATGGGTGCTAAAGAGAATAGTGGTTCCTCTTTCATTCATCTCGAGAACAAGCTCTTTTACTAAATCCGCATTTACAGGGTCAAATCCGCTAAATGGTTCATCAAGGATTAAGAATTTAGGCTCGTGAATAATGGTGCACAAAAATTGTACTTTTTGGGCCATGCCCTTGCTTAATTCTTCCATTTTCTTATTCTTCCACTCAGATATTTCCAACCGTTCTAACCAGTATTTGGCTCTTTGTATAGCCTGATTTTTGGCTACTCCTTTAATTTCAGCAAAGAATAATAGCTGATCCCAAACGGACATTTTTTTATACAAGCCTCTTTCTTCAGGCATGTATCCCATGTGTCGGGCATGTTTTAATTCTAAAGGTCCTCCATTAAATAAAATAGTTCCGCAATCCGGCTTAGTTATGGTGGCTAACATTCGAATAAGGGTTGTTTTTCCGGCACCATTTGGACCCAGTAATCCAAAAATACTGCCTTGGGGAATGAAAAGTGAAATGCGATCGTTTACTAAACCAGATTCATATGATTTTTGCAGATCCTTTACCTCTATCACACAACAAAATTACAAGCACGAAGGAGGAAAGCTTTATCCTATTCGATTAGTATATGAAAATACAGGTTTAAGAGTTATAATTTTCTCCTTCTCGAGTACCATTTCTTACCGAGGTAAAATAGGATGAAACCAACACATAGGGCAAATAATACTTGTATCCAGGCGCTTAGAATTAAGAATTTATGCAGGATGGAGCTGTGTTGTTTGTTATCGATAGTTACGCCTCCATATTTGGCAACATGAGACATTAAGTTTACGGCAATGCTGCCATCCGGAATATCCTTGTGGCAGGATAAACAAACGCCTCTGCGGTCTAGTTTCATGAGCTCTTGTCTATTTAAGGGTCTTGATCCGGAGAGGTGATGCCCCACGGTTTGCAATTGTTTTCCGTTTTCGGTTAAAAAACGGCTCCAATCCATATTTAAGTTCTCGATGCGGTTAAATTGAGTGTCTTTGTTTTTAGGAATAACCTTTCCGTTGGCATCCAATAGATCCATCACGTAATCCTCGTTTGGTGGGTAAAAAAGATCGCCACTGTTTATGCCAAAGCCCATGGCTTTTGGATTGTTGTGACAGCTCTCGCAACTGCGTGCTTTGAGCTGGGTAGTGTGGGGTTGCACGGGTGCTATATCAATGGCTAATTGACCGTCTTCTCCTCCGTTTTCGCCATGTTTTACCTTAAAAATATGGTTGAGCATGGCCATGTTACCATCTTTATCCTTGACGCTCACAGTGGTTTGGCAGCCTGGAACAGCTGGTGACACTCTATTTTCTCCATTAACCACGAGGGGAGGATCTTCCCATCTTAAAAAACTACGTTGCTCGGTTACATTTCCACTAATAAGGTACTCTTTTAATTCTTCAAGTTCTTCCTTGCTCAAATCGGCATCGACCGTTCGGCCGCTAGGGCCAGCAGATTTAGCAATTTTCACCCAATCTGGCTTGGCTTTGGTTGGTTTGGAATAATCAATTTCGATATGGCAGCCATAACACTGCGGCGCCCAAGTGGCATGGCAGGCATAGCATTCCATCTTGTCGATATGAGATTGAGTTTGCACCATAGCTACTTTTCCACTTTCAGTGAGCTCATCATTATCCGTGAGGTTTTTTAAGGGTTTGTATCGTATGTCTTTGCCACCGGCGGAGAATAAAATCATTTCGTTGCCGTCTTTGACCACGTGCGGCATGGGGTTTCCGCGGGCGGTTATGGCATATCCGTCTTTCTTTGGGTTTTCTGAACCCATTAATAAATACTTGGCGAGTTCTTGACTCACGCCTCGGGGTGTTTGATCAGTAATTTCGCCGGCTATCTCATCGCCGTAGCCTATAGGTAGCTCCCAAGGATATTTTTTGGGTGTCCCATGGCAATCTTGACATTCGATCTCTACGGCTCCTTGAATGGCTCCTACAAGCTCCCCGGTGCTGTGTATATCTCCACTGGTATGGCAATCTTGGCAAACCATTCCTTTTTTAAGATGTACATCTGGCTGGAGATGGATGTAATTTTTTTTGTGCAATTTAGATTGGTTTTCTCCGTGTCCCATAAATGGACTAGCGTAGGAGGTTTCCATTAAACCTTCGTAGGAAACGCCTATTCGCCGCCCGCGGTTGTGGCAACTGGTGCAATTTTTGGTCGGAACTCCAGTATAAGTATTTCCATGCAGGGTTACTTTGGCATCTCTGGTTCCCTGGATGGAGTGCACGAGCATATGCCCAGGTTCGTCTTTGGGTATAGTGGGGTCGTTTCCTTCGTATAAGCCTTTATTGGAGTAGGGGATGTGGCAGGATGTACAGCCTGTTCCTCTAAAATCGCCTTCGGTTTTTGAGCCTCTTACCCCCAAGTGGCAGCGCTGACATTCTTGACGTAAGTATGTGTATACAGCGAGTTTTGGGTTTATTTTAACTTGGTCTGCGGTGGGTGCCTCTGGCAGGGCTTTCATTTTACCAGGAAATATTTGGGGTTCGGCCTTTTTTAAGGTGGCCATATATTTCTTAAAGGTTTCTGTTCCCAATCGCTCGTGGGTATTCAGTTCATTGGTTTCTATATTGGCTACGTCGTGATTGTATCCTTGGTCGCCTCCAAAGCCCCATACGGTTCCTTGGATTTTACCCGCTTCGGTAAACATTAAGGAGGTAAACTGGGTGCTTACTTGTTCCTTGTGGCACATGCCGCAGGTATTTTTATTAATCCAAGGGCTGCCGGGGTCTGGATAAAAGTCTTTGGGGCCTTTATGGGTTTTAAAATAGGCGGCTGTTCCTTGGTGCGCTTTAGTTTTATTGGTGCTTTCCGGATTTCCTCCATGGCAAACCACACAATCGTTGTTTTTAATGCCTGCAGTATCTGCGTACTTTAAAATGGATTGCATCATTCCGGAACTGGTTTCGCGAATATGTGCAATTCCTTCATGACATTTTACGCAGTTGTTGTTGCTGTAATCAATCTCTAATTGCGCTTCGGAAACAATGGCTGTATTTTGTTTCTCCATTTCTGGACAAACGGATTTAGGAGCAATTTTGGCCTCTTTTTTTTGGCTATTGTTGCACTGTGTAAAGGCAATGATCCCAATTCCTACTGTGAAAAATACATACAGAAGCTTTTTGAGACTCATATCTTTGTCAAAAATATGCCCTTTCGTTGAATTTCTAATGCTTATTCTTTACACATTTTGGAGCATGTGTTGCTGGTTTCTAGACGGACTCTAAGG
>JAURQA010000022.1 GCA_030836345.1 Bacteroidota bacterium | reverse complement strand
GTTGCGAGCCACTAAACGAAGATATACTATACTGGCAAAGGACATAAATTATGGCCTTGCAAAGGTCATGCGCCAATGGCCCATCATTAAATTAGGTCGGTACAAAGGTTTCTACTTTGAAGAGCATGGCGAACGCCTTTACTTTATGGGGGAAATGGCCCGAAAAGCCATTGGCTCTCGAAAAGGAGGAGTATATGTGGGTTTAGAGGGAGCCTTGGATAGTTTACTAAGCGGCATTAACGGAAAACAAATGCAACAGCGAATGCCTGGAGGTGTTTGGCGTACCATTAAAACAGCGAAATACAATCAACCGCGCGATGGCTATGATATTATCACCACACTGGATGTTCAAATACAGGATGTAGCACAATATGCGCTCCAAAAAGCAGTGCGTTCAAATAAAGCGCAATCCGGTTGCGCCATTGTGATGGATGTAAAAACAGGCGCAGTAAAAGCCATAGCAAATCTCAAAAGAGGAACAGATGGCAAATACAGAGAGACGAAAAACTATGCGGTAGATGATTACAATGAACCTGGATCAACAGTAAAACTAATATCTGCAATGGCTCTTATTAATGACGGATACTGTAAACCTTCTGATTCTATTGATATTAAATGGGGTAAATATAAATTTTATGACAAGACCATGCTCGATGCAAGCAGACCAAAGAAAACGGTCCTCTCGCTGCATGAATCTTTTCAATACAGCAGTAATGTTGGGATAAGCCGCCTCGTTAGCGACAATTATAAAAAGAGACCTAAAAAGTTCATCGCTTACTTTAAAAAACTGCGCTTAGATCAAACGCCTGCTTTCGATATTAAGAGTGCAAGTTTCCCCATTGTACAACAACCTGGAAAGGGAACCTGGAGTGCCAATAGCCTGCCCTGGCTTAGCATTGGCTATGAAGCAAAGTTAAGTCCTTTGCAAATTTTAACGGTTTACAATGCGGTAGCCAATAATGGAACTTTAATGAGGCCTTATATGGTATCAGAACTCCGACAGCAAGGAAGAGTAGTAGATAAAATACAACCCATTGTTCTAGAAAAAAAAATCTGCAAGCCCTCCACAATAGAGAGTCTTAAAAAAATGATGGAGAGTGTTATTTCAGATGGAACAGGAAAAAATCTTAAAAGTGAAAGTTATGCTATTGCCGGGAAAACAGGGACTGCTCAAATAGCAGATGGGAATAAAGGATATAAACCAGGTGCCTATAAGGCCTCTTTTGCTGGGTATTTCCCCGCAGACAATCCCACGTATTCTATCATTGTTGTTATAAACGAACCTAAGGCGGGCCAATACTACGGCGGCATGGTGGCTGGTCCAGTTTTTAAGGAAATTTCTGATTTTATATATTCTAAAAACAATGCGATGCAGAAGACTCCGATTACTCCAAGTGACATGGAATTTCCGCAAATCATGAAGGGGCCAAGTAACCAAATCAAATATGTTCTAGACCACTTGGCTATCAGCTCATACACCATTGGCAAAACCGGGGCTTATTCCGAAGCTAAAGGAGGGAAATTTAGTGTTGAACTTCACAAATATGACTTGGATTCTTCTAAAATCCCTGACCTTAAAAACATGGGTTTAAGAGATGCCATATATATCCTGGAATCAATGGGCTTAAAGGTATCCTATGAAGGCAGAGGAAAAGTACACAAACAAAGCATTAAGGCTGGAAATCGCTTTAGAAATGGTCAAACCATACAACTCATACTTAAATGATAGTGCTAAAGGACATACTGGAAGAATTAAATGTAATTCAAACATTGGGTAACCTAGAGCTCAGCATTGAACATGCGCATACAGATTCACGAAAAGTAACGATGAGTGATTTATTTGTGGCGGTTCATGGAAACACGGTTGATGGGCATGAATACATTTCCAAGGCCATTGAAAATGGAGCCTGTGCAATTGTTTGTGAGTCCTTACCTAAGAAAATAGAAGATGGAGTGGCCTACATCCAGGTAATTAATTCTGCCTTAGCAGCAGGAATCTGCAACAAGGTATGTTATGGAAAACCAGATGAGGAACTTCGTTTAATTGGAATTACAGGAACAAATGGAAAAACAACCATTGCCACACTCCTATTTAATTTATTCAAAAACCTTGGCTATGGAGTAGGCCTCATTAGCACTGTTGAAAATAGAATTAACGAAAAAATTATTCCATCGACGCATACCACACCAGAAGTAAGTGAGCTTTATCAGCTAATACACTCCATGGTGGCTGATGGTGTGGATTATTGTTTTATGGAGGTGTCTTCGCATGCTATAAGTCAATCTAGGATAGCAGGTTTACAATTTGATGCAGCCATATTTAGTAATTTAACGCATGACCATTTGGACTACCATGGCTCCTTTGCAAATTATAGAGATACGAAGAAGCAACTATTTGACAGTCTAAGTTCGGATGCGATTGCCTTGGTAAATAAGGATGATAAAAACGGCCTTGTCATGATGCAAAATACCAAGGCTACGCGATATACATACTCACAAAAGTCCATTAGTGATTTTAGGAGTAAAATCCTTGAGACAGATTTTAATGGAATGCAAATTGAACTCAATAGGCATCAGTTCTGGACTCCACTGGTTGGCGCGTTCAATGCTATTAATTTAACTGCGGTATATGGCATAGGTGTATTGTTTGACATTCCATCAACTGAATTGATTATCGCACTAAGTAAATTAGGGAAAGTTAAAGGAAGGTTTGAACTGATTAATCCAGGAGGCAAAAATCCTGTTATTGTAGACTATGCACACACTCCAGATGCTTTGGAGAATGTAATTAAAACCATAAATAATATACGTAAAAACAGTGTTTCTCTAACGGTTGTATTTGGTTGTGGTGGCGATAGAGATACTGCAAAAAGGCCAAAGATGGGAGCCATTGCAGCGGAAAATGCCAATCGAGTAATACTTACTAACGATAACCCTAGAACGGAAGATCCATCTAAGATTCTTGGAGATATCGAAAAAGGGATTGAGGGGCAATACTATAAAAACATCCTTCAAATACAAGATAGAGAGCAGGCCATTAAAACTGCGATTACCACTGCCCAGGCAGGCGAGGTTATTCTAATAGCTGGCAAGGGGCATGAATCTTACCAAGAAATTAACGGAGTACGTCATGATTTTGACGACTCCATTGTTGCATTAAAAATCATTGAATCCATAGCATAATGTTATATCATTTATTTGAATACCTAGACCAAGCAGGATACAGCGGAGCAGGCGTGTTCCAATACATCTCTTTTAGAGCAGCGCTTTCAGGCATCACGGCCCTGCTTTTTTCCATTTTAGTGGGTAAAAAATTCATTGCATTTCTCCAAAAGAAACAAATTGGTGAAACCATCCGAAATTTAGGTTTGGAAGGGCAAATGCAAAAAAAGGGAACGCCTACGATGGGAGGACTCATCATTATTAGTGCAATTGTACTACCTGCTCTCCTTTTTACAGATTTAACGAATGTATACGTAATGCTCATGCTTATTAGCTGCTTGTGGATGGGTCTTTTTGGATTTATCGATGATTATATCAAAGTCTTTAAAAAAGATAAAGAGGGCATGAAAGCAAGAACTAAATTATTAGGCCAATTGGGACTGGGTATTTTTATTGCCATTGCAGTGGATTACACCCATAGCATCAATAATATTCCACTGGAGACCAACTTGCCGATGTTTAAAGATCGGTTCAGTTTTACAGAGCTTTTACCGGGCGAAGGAAATGCTTGGTTAATATACACTCCTTTTATCATTATCATAGTTATGGCGCTCACCAATGCGGTGAACCTCACGGACGGCATTGATGGATTGGCCACAGGTACCACAGCCATTGTTGGAATTGGCCTTGGATTATTGGCTTACGCTGCGGGAAATGTTAAATTTGCTGAATATTTAAACATCATCTATGTACCCGAAAGTGGTGAGGTGGTTGTTTTCTTATCTGCCATTATAGGAGCCTGTCTTGGGTTCTTATGGTACAATGGCTATCCAGCACAGGTATTTATGGGCGATACTGGAAGCCTTGCTTTGGGAGGGTCTCTTTCGGCGGTTGCGGTCATCATTAAAATGGAACTGCTGCTTCCTGTATTATGCGGTGTATTCTTTGCCGAAAGCCTCTCTGTAGTACTTCAAGTAAGTTATTTTAAATATACTAAAAAACGTTTTGGTGAAGGACGTCGAATTTTCTTAATGAGTCCTTTACACCATCATTTCCAAAAGAAAAGTATTCCGGAAAGCAAGATAACCCTTCGATTCTGGCTCATAACCGCCATTCTCGTTCTGGTAACCATAGCATTATTAAAACTGCGTTGATAAAAAAAATATCCATATTGGGCTCTGGAGAGAGTGGAACTGGCACAGCTATTCTAGCGAATAAGTTGGGTATGGATGTATTTGTCTCTGACCTTGGAATTATCAAAGACGCTTATATTAAAGAAATAAAGGAGCTAAATATTGATTGGGAACAAGGGAAACACTCGGCAGCTCGAATATTGGACAGCGATGTTATTGTAAAAAGCCCTGGCATCCCAAATACAGCTTCCATTGTAAAAGAAGCTCTTTCAAAAAATATTCCTGTGATTAGTGAAATGGAGTTTGCTCAACCCCATTCGAAAGCCAAGGTAATAGGTGTTACTGGTACCAATGGCAAAACAACCACAACCACGCTGATACACCACTTGCTAAAGAGCAATGGGATGAGTGTAAATATGGCTGGGAATATTGGTTTAAGTTATGCAAGACAGGTGGCAGATTTAGACCCTGATTACTTTGTATTGGAGTTAAGCAGTTTTCAATTGGACGACTGTAAAACCTTTAAGGTGGATATTGCTATTCTATTAAATATAAGTCCAGACCACCTGGATCGCTATGACAATAGCTTAGCTAAATACGCAGCAAGCAAATTTAAAATTACACAAAATCAAACAGCATCTGATGTATTCATCTACTGTTTGGATGATAAAACCATTCAAAAATACTGGCCAAAAGATTCGATTAAATCGACACTGATACCCTTTAGTCTGAGCAAGGAAGTGCAGACTGGAGCATGGCTTAAAAATGAATCTATTGAACTAAATATAAAAAATAAAATACAACACATACCCATGAAAAATATTACAATTAAAGGTAAACACAACACACACAACAGCATGGCTGCAGGAGTCGTTGCAAGTCTTTTGGATCTTAAGAACGATCAAATCAAAGAGAGCTTTTTGAGCTTTTCTACTATTGAACACCGCTTGGAATTCGTTGGCAAAATTCAAGGGGTTAAGTATATCAACGACAGCAAAGCGACGAATGTTAATAGTGCCTGGTATGCCTTAGAAAGCATGACCACTGATACCATTTGGATCGCAGGTGGTGTAGACAAAGGAAACGATTATACGGATCTAAAACCTTTGGTAAGAGAAAAGGTACGCATGATTATTTGCCTAGGTCTGGATAATTCAAAAATCCATGAAGCTTTTCAAGAAGATGTAGAAATGATTATCAATGTAGGAACCGCACAAGAAGCTGTGCATGTAGCAAATAGAATGACTAAAAACGGCGAAAATGTTCTTTTATCTCCTGCATGTGCAAGTTTTGACTTGTTTGATGATTTCCAAGACCGAGGTCGACAATTTAAAAGAGCTGTTTTAAACTTATAATATAGAGGATATATTGGTTTTCTGAAATGGCTAAATTAAAAAGGGTTTTGAGAGGCGACCCATACATTTGGGGTATCGTAATACTTTTATCTTTGATAGGAACACTGGCAGTATATAGCAGCAGTGTAAACCTTGCATTTATTAAACACGATGGCAATACGGAATTCTATTTCCTGCGCCATTTTATATTCCTACTCATCGGACTTTTTTTACTTTTTCTGTTTCATCTGGTCAACTACAAGTGGTTCTCCAGGCCAGCTCAGCTATTAATTTGGGTGGCTATTGCCTTGCTTGTTCTAACTATATTTGTGGGGAGTGAAATCAACAATGCTTCTAGGGTATTACCCATACCAGGACTTGGAATTACATTTCAAACTTCAGATTTTGCGAAGCTAGCCTTGGTATTATACATTGCACGATATTTGAGTAAAAATCAAAAAGACGTGCATCAATTCAAAGTACTTCGACATGTGCTTTTGGTAATAGGAATTGTGGTCGCACTTATAGCGCCAGAAAATTTATCTACAGCGCTTGTGGTTTTCTTTACCTGCTTATTTCTCCTTTATATTGGGAGAATCAATTTTAAATATTTAGCCCTTTTAGGGATATGTTGTATTACTGTGGTGGTTATTTCATTCACAGCGTTGCTAAATATGGATGTAAGCAAGTATCAAGAAAGTCGAATTCCTACTTGGAAAAAGCGAGTGGAGACATTTATGGGCATGTCCGAAGAGGATGATAACTACCAACAAATGCAATCTAAGATTGCCGTAGCTACAGGGGGTCTATTTGGAAAAGGGCCGGGTAATTCAACCCAAAGAAATTATCTACCCCACCCTTACTCTGATTTTATATTTGCCATTATTATGGAAGAATATGGGTGGATTGGAGGAGCCACCGTTATCGGCTGTTTCTTATTACTCATCATACGCTGTTTTAAAATTGTGTTAAAGGCTCCAAAGGCATTTGGTGCACTAGCGGCATTGGGCTTAGGCTTTAGCATGAGTTTTCAGGCTTTTGTAAATATGGCGGTAGCCGTAGGAATTGTCCCTGTAACTGGGCTTACCATACCACTGGTAAGCATGGGTGGAACAAGTCTGGTATTTAACAGCATCGCCTTTGGCATTATTCTATCGGTAAGTAGAAGTGTGGAAGAGGGAGACAGTCTAAACGATGTAAAAAAGAACCATGAGCTCGCATAAGTTTATTTTATCTGGAGGGGGAACTGGAGGACATATTTTTCCAGCAGTAGCCATAGCGAACGAACTAAAAAAAAGACACCCCGATGCACAGTTTTTATTCATAGGCGCTTTGGGTCGCATGGAAATGGAAAAGATCCCAGCAGAGGGCTTTGAAATTATTGGGTTGCCCGTTCAAGGATTAAAAAGAAAACTTACATTAAAAAATATTACTGTTGCTTGGAACTTTCTTAAAAGTTACTTCAAAGCAAAACAAATTATTAAAAATTTTAAGCCTGATGCTGCCGTAGGAACAGGGGGATACGTCAGCTTACCCGTCATCTATGCTGCACAAAAGGAGCGTATACCAAGCATTATATGGGAGGGAAACGGACATGCGGGTCTGGCGAATAAAATACTGGCCAAGAGAGCGCAAGTCATTTGCACGGGCTTGCCAAATATGGATTCTTATTTCCCAAAGGAAAAAATCCATTTCACTGGGAATCCAATCCGGGATTCCATCTTACAAACCACTCGCAAAACAGAAGCGCTTGAACACTTTAAATTATCACCCGAAAAGAAAACTGTATTTATTACTGGAGGAAGCTTGGGCGCAAAAAATATAAATAAAGGAATCATGCACGCCTTGCCCCAGCTCTTAAAACAAAACATACAAGTGATCTGGCAAACGGGAAAATCCTTTACAGAAAAAGTGGGTAAAGAATCGGGATACGTTAGTCAGTTTATATACGAAATGAACCTTGCGTTTACTGCGGCCGACTTAGTGGTCAGTCGCGCAGGTGCAATAAGTATCAGTGAAATTTGTGCACTCAAAAAGCCCAGTATATTGGTTCCTAGCCCAAATGTAACAGACGATCATCAAACAAAAAATGCTGAGGCACTCAGCAATAAGAAAGCTGCGGTACTAATCAAAGACTCTGCGCATATGGAACTTGGAGAGACCATTGTTAAAATTCTCACGAATCCTGTCAAAATGGAAAAGCTATCCCATGCTATTGCTCCTTTTGCAAAACCAAAAAGCACTGCTGAAATTACTGATTTGATAGAAAAAGAACTGCGCTAATTCTTCAGCGCGGAGTACATAAGAAAAGGAAGACTCAATAAAAAGTAGGATATATCTACGCCAGATTGATGCAAACAAACATTCCAACTTACCTGACTTAAATGAAATCCAAAATAAACCATAATAGTCCCAAAAAGCCCCATTCCACCGGCCCATAGAACCTGCTCCCTGCTCTTAATAGAAAGTCCGATAATAAAACAAATAATTACACAGCCTATGGTTAAAGCGCTGGGCATTAGATATTCACCTTGAACAATAAATGGGTTTATGACCCAAAAATGGTCAGGGAAAACCCATAGAAAAGGAAGAAACGTAAGAGCAAATAGTAAGCCAGCTATTAGGGCAGATGAATATAGTTTTATTCGATGCTCCACTTGGTACTTCCACAAATAAATAAAGGCAAATAATAAGGGTATAACAAAGACCAAACGCGTGCTCAACATCAGCCCCGTGACAATGGCTAACCAAATGTATTTTTTGGTATTGAAGCGCATATTCAACCACGAGTAAATTAAAAATACAACGAGCACAGCATTAAAAAATATATTACTTCTAGAAGCCACTTCCCACCACAATCCAAGGCTTGAAAGGATTAGAAGCGATACTATTAAGCCTCTTGAAAAGTCCTTTTTCCGCCACCAAATCATCCATATAATTAAACCAATAGCGGCTATCCATCCAAAATCAATTCCCAAATAGAAAGGAAGCGCCAAACAAAAATAAAATGGCATGGGTCCTGGCGGATTATTCATATGCGATTTTGCAGCATATGGATACTCTCCGGTAAAAGCTGCATCCCAGAAAGAGCTAATGACAGACCACCGATCGACATTTAGTGTTTTTATTGGGATATATTTAAGAAGGAGCACTGTGGCCAACAAAATCCCAAGTATTGCTCCAAAATAAATGTATTTTGGAAAGTTGATTTTAGATTTAGGAGAATACCAGAGCAAAAAAGCGGTGCAAAGAATTAAGGCCCATGAGATGGGGATATAAAAATCAGGAAAATAACGTGCGATGTATTTAAATGAAAAAAGCGCCTGAATAATCAAAATACAACATGCGGGAAGTATTCTATATGCTTTTTGCACCATCATCAAAATAGGAAATAGATAGTATTAATACAAAGGATTATAGTTGATCTATGGTTCCTTTTACCTGATACATTTTCTCAATAGTATTGGATTGCTCCTTTACCCATTCGTTATACCTTCTATTGCTTTCGGAAATTTCACTGAGGTATCTCGTTCTTTTCGGTGGTATGACAAAAATCTTCTCGCTCATTTCGCCTGAGGCCATAAAAGTGCTGTTTAATTTGGCTCCTGTTCGTTGAACAATCGCATCCATAATATGTCTATAGAGCTGATTCATACCGGGGTCATTAAATTGACTAGCGATCGTTCCAAATACAGGCATCTGGTCGGATGCTTTTTCAAAGGACTTATGATTCCTTTGAAATTGCTTTTGAACATCTCTAAGAGCATCCAAGGCTCCTCGTTTATCAAATTTGTTTAATGCAACAATATCTGCAAAGTCGAGCATATCAATTTTTTCCAATTGGGTGGCGGCACCATACTCTGGGGTCATCACATATAAAGAAACATCGCAATGTTCCGTTATTTCCGTATCACTTTGACCGATACCACTGGTTTCGACAATAATTAAGTCAAACCCGGCCACTTTTAGCACGGCTATGGCATCGTCCACATGTTTACTCAAGGCAAGATTTGCCTGTCTAGTGGCTAAACTCCTCATATACACCCTCTCATTACTGATGGCATTCATTCGAATACGATCTCCTAAGAGCGCTCCTCCTGTTTTTCTTTTGCTTGGGTCAATAGAGATAATGCCCAATTTTTTTTCTGGAAAATCCACCAAAAATCTGCGCACCAATTCATCAACTAGGCTACTTTTCCCAGCTCCACCTGTTCCTGTAATTCCTAAAACAGGCGTTTTAAGTCCTTTCGCTTTATCTAAAATGGAGTTAATGATTGTTTCATTCTCCTTAGGAAAGTTTTCTGCAGCAGATATAATACGGGCCAGTTGATGATGATTTTGCGTAGAAAGACTAGATACATCCACTACCTCATGACCCAAGGGATAGTCACTGGTTTTAACCAAATCATTAATCATGCCCTGCAACCCCATTTCGCGACCATCATCAGGAGCATAAATCCGAGTAATGCCATAATCCATTAGGTCCTTTATTTCTTCAGGAAGTATTACTCCGCCGCCCCCTGCAAAAATTTTAATATGTTCTGCTCCGCGTTCTTTTAACAAATCATACATATACTTAAAATATTCATTATGCCCCCCTTGATAACTAGTCATAGCAATGGCATTTGCATCTTCCTGTATTGCGCAATCAACCACTTCTTGTACGGATCTATCATGCCCTAAATGAATTAC
>JAURQA010000291.1 GCA_030836345.1 Bacteroidota bacterium | reverse complement strand
TATTTGAATATTCCCAAATGGTTTCAGCCATAATGCAAACTTAATGAGAGATCGGCTTAAATCAATACATCGTCAATGCTATATCTAAATCCGTGTGGTATTCATATATTCTTTAACGTCTTTAAGCGGTATTTTAAGAGTGGTTGGACCGTCTAAAAATGATCCAATCTCATATATGTTGTAGTGAAAATAGAGATTATCTTTATCTATGTAGTAGTTGTTTGAAAGGTAGAAATTGCCCTTTGGAAAATATCCTGCTGTGTACTCGGGAACTCCTTTTTTCATTTGAATTTGACGATAGACTGTCTGAGCGATTCGGGTTACTGCTGCGCTATCACTTATGAGATTACTCCACGGTATTTTCTTTCCATTTTTTCTGTTAAATACCTGGTAGAAAATGTTTTGGTGTCCGTGTTCTCCACCGGTGAAATAATAGTTATCGATCGAATAAGATATTATTTTTCTATTCTTAAACAGAAGCGTCGAACGGGTCTTTTTCTCGTAATGTGTTGCTTTAGCTGAGCCCAACTCTGTGTTTACCAGAGCAAATTCGGCTTTGAAAGCATTCCAATTTTCCTTCATCAAGGCCTCGAAGTATTTTTTATTTAGAGAGGCAGCAGTGTCCGGAGAACGGCTTAGGCTGCGCATAACAGTGTAGCGGTTAATGGAATCGTCTATTGCCCCGCCACATAAAAAAAAGTGTAAATCTGCTGTATAGAAACATTGCGCAGTATCTCCCATAAACACGGGGAATTCAGTTTTTTGTATCAATTTTAATTGTTCAACCTGTTTATTGGTGGCTGCCATTAAAATAAAACACGCGATAAGAATATATTTTCTCATAGTATGCTTGTAAATGCTAACCACGCATAGGCAATAGGAACAGCAAAGAAAAAGGCATCGAATCTATCTAAAACGCCACCATGGCCCGGTATAATATTGCCAGTATCCTTTACTCCAACTTGCCTTTTTAATGAGCTAATGTATAAATCTCCAAATACTCCAAAAATAGCGATCATGATGCCCAGGATGGCCCCCTGCCAAAGTGGACCAATATTCCAAAGATGAAAAAAATACATAGCGCCTAGGCCTGTAAAAATTGCACCACCAATCCAACCCTCTATTGTTTTTTTTGGAGATAGGACCTCAAATAATTTGTGTTTACCCATCAAACGACCAAAGACATAAGCCATCGTATCACTTAGCCAAACAAGAATAAAAACAAGCAATGGCAACTTATAAGAGTATCCATTGGCCTCTGGAATTTTCATTCTCAGTAAGAGCAAGCACGGGATCGATATGAGAACCAAACCTCCGATAATACCGGACATCACTTTTGTGGCTTTCGTTTTATATTTAATTAAAACAATGATAAACAAAATAAAAAGAACCAGTGACATTTGACCGATAGCAACTGTGGAACTTCCTATATTTAATTGAATAAGCAATGGCCTTCCCCAACCAAGGACCATGTAATTTATAATAAAAGTTAAAACAAGATTGGGTACAGAATCAATGCCCTGTAGCTTGAGCCATTCGTACAAACCTATGGTAGATACTAGAGCCATCAGGCCGAAGAGGCTATAGTATGAGTATAGGCATGCAATGACTACAATGGTTACAAAGAGGCTCCCAAATAAAGCGCGTTTTAAAGTTTCACCCATGTTTTTTTTGTGATTATAAAAATAATTAGAAGAAGGCCTAGCAGAGAAAGCAGTAATGGTGGTTCATAATTATTTGAACTAAATACTTGGGCTTCTTGCATGCCTTTTTGTGATAAATATTCCGCTATAATTGATGTACTATTAAAGGTAAAATGGGCAACCATACTCATTAGTATGCCATACCTATAAGCAATAACTCCCAGCAATATGCCTAAACCAAAAATGGTAAAAAATTCGTAAAAGCTAAAGTGGAGCATCGAAAACACCAATGCTTGGAGGATAATTGGAAGCCAGACTTTACCTGTTTTATGCATTAAAATGGGTTGTGTTATACCTCTAAATAGCAACTCTTCACAAAAGGCAGGTAGCACTGCAAGTAGGCCTAGACAAATAAATAAATCCCAGATATCACCCATTCTTAGTAATAGTTTGAATTGCGATTCTCTGCCAGTATTGAGCGCATTAGCCCAAGACTTAACCAAAGCCGGCCATGCAAAACCTTCCATTAAAAACACCAAATACATACCAATTGGTATTGCTAGTATGATGAGGAGAACAGAAATACTCATTTGCTTAAAGCCAGGTTTTCTGAAGGAAAGTAGTTCTTTCAAACGCGTTCTATTAATGGTAAGAAGCAAGAGCGATGGAAAAAGCATAAAGCCTAGAAAGGAGAGGAAGTTGTACAAGCGCGCGATATTTGTGTATGAGTATCCCATTTTGCCTTGTACAGCCTTGAGAAATGTTGCAAACCCTAGATGGCAGTATTTGCTCATAACCATGCCTATGGCCGAAGAAAATGTGAGCATCGATATAATTAATACCAGGAGTAAAAGCCCAATTCCACTATAATTCCAGAAGGTTCTATTATTTGGTAGGTAATACATTATAGCGTATTGCTTAATTTTGTACAAATTTGGTTAAAATTGCCGACATATCCTTGGGAGATTTCCCACTTCTTCTTGCTCCCATGGAGGACGTAAGTGATCCGCCCTTCAGGTATTTATGTAAAAAACACGGTGCAGATCTTATGTACACTGAGTTTATAAGTAGTGAAGGACTCATTAGGGATGCGGCGAAAAGCACTCAAAAATTGGATATTTTTGAGTATGAAAGACCAATCGGGATCCAAATATTTGGATACGAGATAGAAAGTATGCGTGAAGCCACTGAAATAACAGCGGCAGCAGGCCCAGATATTATAGATATTAATTATGGTTGCCCTGTAAAAAAGGTGGCTTGTAAAGGTGCTGGTGCTGGTATACTTCAAGATCCTGATAAAATGGTTCGTATGACTAGGGCCATTGTTGACTCAACAGATATACCTGTTACTGTTAAAACACGATTGGGTTGGGATGAAAATAGCAAACATATCGTTGAAATCGCTGAAAGACTGCAAGATGTTGGAATAAAAGCCTTGAGTATACATGGTAGAACGCGAAAACAGATGTATAAGGGCCAGGCTGATTGGACATTAATTGGTGAAGTTAAAAATAACCCTAGAATGCATATTCCAATTTTTGGTAATGGCGATATAGATACGCCTCAGAAGGCGGTTGAATACAAGAATAAGTATGGGGTAGACGGAGTTATGATTGGCCGTGCCAGTATTGGTTATCCTTGGATATTTGAAGAGATAAAACATTATATTAAAACGGGAAAAGTAAAAGATGCTCCAAGTTTTATGGAGCGTATGGAAGCGTGCCGTATACACTTAGATAAATCCATCCAATGGAAGGGTGATAAGCTAGGTATATTTGAGATGCGTCGCCATTATTCCCAATATTTTAAGGGAATTGCTCATTTTAAGGAAACCCGCAGCGCATTAGTTCAAGCGGGGACCTATTCAGAGGTTTCATCCATTCTTGAACAGGCTGAGAATGAATTTTCCCAGGTGGTAATCTAAAATTTGCAATAGCTTAAAGTAATAATACAGACTGCTCATCCCATTTGGTTTGGAAAGATGCATGTAAAAAAAAAGGTTGACCCAATGGATCAACCTTCTCTTTAATTTCTTTTTTCTTAATAGGTAAGAACAAAGTCAACACGTCTGTTTTTAGCTCTACCTGATGCAGAGCCATTATCAGCGATTGGCTTGTCTGGACCAAAACCATGAGAAGTCATTCTTTCTGAAGCTATTCCGTGGCTCCCTAAGTAAGCTTGAACGGATGCAGCTCTTTTTTCACTTAATACTACATTCTCATCGTGATCACCAACGTTATCTGTATGACCTTGAATATCAACTTTAGCTTCTGGATATTCATTCAAAATATCTGCAAGCTTATCTAAGTTAGTAAAAGAAGACTCTTTAATAACATCTTTACCTGTTTCAAAATTAATGCCCTTTGCAGCTAAAGCAATTTTATCTTTAACTTCTTTTTTGATTTCTGGACACCCTTTAAGCTCGGCTAAACCTGGTTTATCTGGACATCTATCTAAATGATCAAAAATACCATCACTGTCACTATCGGGGCAACCCTCTCCTTCAGCTGAACCAGCCTTAGTAGGACATTTGTCTTTGTTGTCTGGGATTCCATCTTCATCCGTATCTGGACACCCTTTATATATTGGCAATCCAGGAACATCAGGACAAAGGTCATTTTTATCTGCTACATTATCATTATCTCTGTCTGGACAACCTTTAAACTGAGCTAATCCGGCCTCGTTTGGACATTCGTCTTGGCTGTCTTGAATGCTATCTCCATCTGTATCGGGACATCCATCGTATATAGCTAAACCAGGAACTAAACGGCACTTGTCATCTCCATCAAGAACACCATCTTTATCTGTATCCACTGGGCAACCAACGCTATCCACAAAATCCCAGTATTTCTCTGGAGTTTCCTTACATATATCATATTTATCTGGTACACCGTCACCATCTTTATCTTTAAGACGTTTAGGTCCATTTCCTTGACCGAATGAATAGGTGACACCTACCGCATGGTGGCTATATAAATCATTCGTTCGGTATAAACCATGAATTAAAGGACCTCCTTGGTTTTGCCCATTAGAACCATCCCATCTATCATTCATGGTATAATTTGCTGTAAAACTCCATCGCAAACCCCAAGTTGGAGTAATTCTCCAGGTTAGACCAACGCCACCCTGCAAGTTTGCACCCATATCTGTAATAGAAACGGGATTTTGCAATGGTCTTGAATGTGTATAGTATCCTCCAAAAGCGGCATGAATGTATGGCGCTAATTTAGCATCGTCTAATGCCGGAAGTTTAATACGCGCTCCAATGGTTGCATCCATGGTGTTCGCTGTAAAGCCTTTAAATTTGTATGGCTCCGGCCATGGTTCTACGGTAGCTCTATATCCCACATCACCTGCAGTAAAATTAAAAACTGCGTCAATGAGCGGATTTAAATAGTATCCTACGTTTACTCCTACTCCTTGATAAATAGGCTCATTTTGGAAGAATAAAGATGACCCTAAGTCCCCTAAATATTCCCGATAGCCTGCATTTACCTCTAAACTAAGAGGATTTTCATTTGTTTGAGAATAACTGGGTTTGAGAACCGAAAATACGAACAAGAATAAACTTGCTAATTTTAGTTTTTTATTCATTTCCTTTTAATTTTTTTGGATTGCTAGAAGCAAATATATGTCGTTAACATTAAAAAACCATCTGATTTGTCAATTTTTTGTAAATCTTTAGGGCTCAATTGTATACACTAACCACATTGCCAAGCCGACTTACATTGTAGCGAGCAAGGGGTCCTTGTGCTGGACCATTCGTTGGAAAACCAGCATAAGTATATCTGCTATCACAGCATTTTTGATAGACTTTATTTTTTATCTCACCACAACGAATGGCCAAGCCTTGCGTATCGATTTGAAGTATTGAGCAAAGGTTCAAAGGTTCAAAAGCACAGGTTCTTTCAAAAGCATACCATTTATCATCAAAATCATGAATCAACAAAACGCCCTTAATTCCACCATCTAAAAAAATAAACTCTCCTGGATATCTCAAGCGTGTATAGGACGGTAGGTTCAAATCAATTGTTAAATTGACGGGTCCAGTCGGAATGAGTTCAGTGGCTCTGTTTTTTTTGCAACAAGCCAATATGCTTAGCGCAAGGGAAAGAAAGATGAACCATATATTTTTCATGAATAGTCGTAAAACCCTTTTTTTGTTTTTCTTCCGTATAAACCTGCATCAACCATTTGCTTTTGCAATTTGCTGGGACGAAATTTAGCATCATATTTGAATTGCTCGAACATGCTGTGTGTCACAGAATAATTCGTTTCTACCCCAATCAAATCCATGAGCCGGAAAGGACCCATTTTGAAGCCACTGGACTCCATGAGTCGATCGATGGATTGCAATGAACCAATATTTTCTTCCTCTACTTTAAAAGATTCTACATAGAAATGCCGCGCAACACGATTCACAATAAAGCCTGGAGAGTCAGCGACATAAACGGGATTTCGTCCTACGCTCTTTGCCCATTCATATGCTTTTTCAGCAACCAAAGTATCGGTTTCTACTCCTGATATAATTTCTACAAGCTTCATGATGTGCGCGGGATTAAAAAAATGAACGCCCACAAAGCGGTTTTTATTCTTTAATGCCGCAGCTATTTGTGTAATTGGAATGCTAGAAGTATTACTTGCAAGGATCGTTCGATCTGAGTTTTGACTTTCTACCTGTTGAAAAAAAGCCTGCTTAACCTCTAATTTCTCTACAATTGCTTCTAAAATTAAATCGGCTACCAAATCCTTAGATTCATTGGAGAAGCTTAAATTTGATAGAGTGATTGCTTTGTTCTCTTCCGTAAGTTTACCTCTTTGTACTCCTTTAGAAAGTTGCGCTTCTATGTATGCTTTACTTTTATCTAAAGCATCTTTATCCAAATCATAAACCAATGTTTTGTAGCCATTTTGCGCGCTGCAAATGGCAATTCCAGAACCCATGACTCCTGCACCTGCAATAGCTATCTTCATTTAATACAAAAGTACATAATCTATTGAGCTATCCAAGAAGCAGGATTTTGTTTCACTTGCCCTTTCCAAACCTGAAATTGGAGCACAGTCTTTCCTTCTTGATCGGTCCAAACGGTTCCTAATTTTTGGTTGAGCGAAATTTTATCTCCTTTTTTTACATCTACCGTTATTAATCGGCTATATACCGTAAAATAATCGCCATGGTTAATGAGTAAGGCTTTTTGTTGTCCGGGGATGTTAAGGACTGCAGAAACGGTTCCCTCAAAAACTGCTTTGGCTAATGATCCAGATGCTGTTGTTATATCAATGCCATTGTTTACCAATGTTATACCGGCCAAGTCTGGGTGTGGATGAACACCAAACGACTGGGAAATATATCCTTTACCTACAGGCCAGGACAGTTTGCCCTTATTTAAAGTAAAATTGCTACTAAGCTCTGCAGCTGCAGATTTTGCAACAATTGATTTCTCTATTTTTTTAGAACTAGTTTCTTTTTCTTTTTTCGTCTTCTTGCTTTTGGACCGAGCTAACTCTGCTTTTCTGGCAGCCTCCGCTTTTCTTTTTCGCTCCTGTTCGCGCTTTTTTGCTGCGGCTATCTCCCTAGCAATAAGACGACTTATACGCACATTTAGTTTTGAAACTGCAATCTCATTTCGGCGAATCTGTTTCTTTAAACCCTTCTCTTTCGAACTTAATTTTTTTACAAGCCTGTTTTTAGATTCTTGATGATGTATGATTTTTTCACTCTCTATCTCTTTTGCGCTTAAAAGGTTTTTTTTCTGAAATTGAATGCTTTCCAGTTTGGCAATACTATAGGCAACATCTTCAGTTTTTTCAGTTAAATTCCCCACTACTAACTTTTTATATTCACTTATTTTTCGTAAATATTTTATTCGTTTCATAGCTTGCCTAAAGCTTCCGGCAGACATCACAAAAAGTAAAATACTCGTCGATTTACGGGCTTTATACGATTTTACTACCATTCTTTTCAGGCGGGTGTGTTCTCGTTCTTTCTCCTCTTTTAAGACAGCCAAATGTTTGGTCTGAACGTTTAATTGACTGTCTGTAAAGTCAACTTCCGTTTTAAGGACACTTATCAACACTGCACTTTGCTTAATCACCTGGTTTATAGCGCTAAGATCGTGAAGGTGTGCTTTCTTTTGCTTATCCGTTTTTCTCAGAATAGTCCGAGCAAAAGCAATATCATTTTCCAGACGTTTTCTTTTCTTTTCTAATGCAGATTTGCTTTGAGCAGTGAGGTTAACAGCCAGCCCAAAGGCAATAATAAAAAAGAAAAATTTTACGGGTTTTTTAGTCATCTCTTCCTGTATTCGCTTGGTATTACGAACGGAAACGAAGTTATTAAATTGTCATTTACAGTTTTATACTTTAAATCGATGTGTATGTTTTTTTTATCACTCTTGCCATTTATTGCAATATTCTCAGGAACCCAAAACGAACCTGCATCTAGTTGCAAACGGTACTCAAAATGCATGGTGTCTTTATTTTCGCTTTTGGTCAACGTGCTTCTAGCTATGGAGTTATTCGTGTGTAATTGAATAAAATTACTGAAAACATCTTGAATGCCCATATACCCTATTGAGTCTTTGATGTATTCTGTTGGAGGATCAAAAATTGAAGCTCCAACTAGCGCATTTTGCAATTGACTTAAATTGACTTCAGCACCTGAAAGCTTTGAAATATCATCCATGCTCATGGCATAGTATTCCTTGCTAAATTTATTAAGCAGCCAAATACTATCTGCAGTCATCAAGCCTTTTGCCACTTGTATCCCAAACATTGCTGATACGGAGAACCAAGTGATAGAATCCTTCTTCATTCTCAAGCTAATTCCCAAAGTTTGATTAGATCCCTGGATCTGCGTTTTTGCATCCAATCGGGCGGATAAATAAGTCCAGTTCTTGTTAAGTTTAGGGGTATTTAAAGTCAACGCTTCTTGCTTCTTATTTTTAAGGAGCCCGCAATTCGTAACAAATAACGAAGTCGCGATAAGGCAAAAGATGTATTTTTTCATGGTATCTATTATTCAATAATTGCTCCATTTTTAAGAGCCTTTTTTAAG
>JAURQA010000290.1 GCA_030836345.1 Bacteroidota bacterium | reverse complement strand
TTGATTTCTATACTGTGAAACTTCTTTAAAAGCAGCATCACTTGCCATGCCTGGTGCGGATAAAAACATGGCTGTATGATATTGTCCATAGTCAATAATATCATTAAGAACCGCAAACAAATGAATTCTATAATTAATTTTATTCTTAGATACGTTGGGTATAATATGGGAATAATACACTTGAGCGATACCTCGGCTATAAGCGCCTAAATCGTGACTAAGTTCAAAAGAAAAGCCCATAGGGTTATACTTACTCATTTTCTCAGATGAAAACCTCGCATTAAAGATGTTGCGCTGTTTGTCATCATTGTATTCCTTTACCGTCTTTAAGCCTGTTAAAATATTCGTGATCTCATAGGTAGATTTGTCATAAATGATGTAACTATAATCCAAATCTAACTTGCTTTGCCAGTGGTTTTTTCGATTAAATAAGAACTGTACTTCAGGCCTTATTCGGTTATATATATTGAGGTTTTTGGACTTATACCCACTCGTAGAAATTTCAATGGGGTAAAAGCTGTAACGCGCAGCAGCCAGTCCTATTTGTATTCGTTGAATTTTTGGCCTGGGCTCTAGTATGCTTTTGGTTACCCTCCCTTGGCCAATAAACGCTTTACTTCTCAAGCCATACGAAGGAGCCAAGTTATACTCCAAGCCATTTCGAGGTATGTGAAAGTTAGAAATAAATAATCCAGGACTATAGCCATCGTGCATATTATACGTGACTAAATTAGGCAAAATCAGGTGAGAGTTGAGCCCTCGAGTGGTCACACCAAATAGACTTAATTTATATTTTTTGTGAGGGTCTGCTTTGGTAATGTTCACATAATTATCATTGAGGTTTGTCTCTAACAAATACCCGTTGGGATTTATTGCTAAATTGTATGCTCCCTTAGGCAGGAGTATGGTGTTTGTAGTTGTATGGCCATATTGCTTTACCCCTTTGAGGATAAATTGATAGGAGACGGGAATATTGGATTTATTTTTCACCTGGACCTCATAGCCACCTTTATCATTAAGCACCGGTCTCTTCAATTTAAAATTCTGCGGTTTACCAGAAATAACACCCTTGAAGAACCAATTCAGATTTTTTTCAGATACCTTCTCAAATATCGCTTGGATATCTAAAGGTAAGGGATGCTTGTATTTGAACTTTTTAAAGTATTCCTGCATGCATGAATCAAATAATTTTTGTCCAAGAATTTCCTGCAAATACATGAACTGAAGCGGGCCATTCATATATACAGAAACTCCATAATTCGTATTCGAGAACGCATGGCTATGCTCTCCGGTTGATTGATGAGCACCCGCTCCTAAAACAAGTGCGGGAATCGTGACATTGGATTGCGACAATTTTAACTTATCCTGCCTCAAGTACTTCATCGAACTACCCTGCTGTTGATTTTGGTAAAACGTATTAATACTCTCATCCATCCATGGATATACCCGTTCATTAGATCCTAATAAACCCTGAAACCAATTATGCCCGACTTCGTGCACAATAGTGCCAGCATTATCACTCTCACAAATGGTAACCATCGGATATTCCATACCTCCAGCTCCTTCTAACGGACCAATAACTGCTGAGCAATGTTTGTACGGATAATTTCCAACCCTCTTGCTATAATACTTAAGCCCTTTAATGATATTGTCTACGACTTCTGAACCTCGTGCATAATTCTTTGATTGATCAATAAAAGACCAAGCCGTCACATTTTGAGAACCCAAGGTAAACGTTTCTTTTGAAACCTTCATTCCACTTGCAGCAAACCATGCAAAATCATGAATGCTGTCTTGCTCGTAATAAATCGTTTTGATGGTATTTGAATCCCTCGGAGTACTTTTACCTTTAGCCAGTTTTTCAAGCCATTCGATCTCCGTATCTGTTTTTAACTCACCCGTTGCCGCAACTACGTAGTGGGATGGAAGGCTTATTGAAACCTTATATCTCCCATACTCACTGTAATATTCACCGATCCCTTTATATGGAAATACATTCCACCCATTCACATCGTAAACAGCGGGCTTTGGATACCATTGCGTCATACTGTAAAACCCCTCATTTGTACCAAAACGACTAAATATCTCAGGTATAAAGATAGAAATGGTGTTATTTATATGTACGCTTTGACCGCTTTTAAGAGGCTTGTTTAAGTCTACTTTGAGCACCTCATTCCCATAATCCTTGTGTGGTGAATAGGATAAGCTAATATCTCGTGAGGAGAAGGATACATTTGAGATTTTACTCAATGCAACTTTAGGGGCATGTACAAAATCTTTCAATCCATTTTTAAAGGACTCTTGACCAAAGGGCGTTTGCTTATTTGAAAAAGCTTGGGGCCAAATATGAAAATAGATATAGCTTAGTTCATCCGGACTATTATTAAAATAAGTAAGGTCCTGGTTGATGGATAAAATGTTTGTTTCTGGATTTAGTTTAGCATCGATGGTGTGATTTACGCTTTGCTGCCATTCTGCCTGTATTTGGGTTTGCGCATTCAATCCAAAGATTGACAACAACATAAGGGACAATATCAAGCATATTAATTTTGCATAATTAAGATTCATAAGTATTCCCATTAGTGTGCAAAAGTAGGGCATTTGATTTTCCCCCCTCTTAAAAAGGAACGAGTCTCTAGTCTATATTTGTTCAATATGAGTTTCTTTCCTTTTGACAATGAAGATGAAGATGATGGCTTGGAATACAATGGCGATATTGAAAAATTAGTTGCCGATTATGAGAGCAGAAAAAAGGATGAATACTCAGCTTCAGAATTATTATTTATTTTTCGATTTTACTCCTTGCAAGAATTAAGCAATGAGGGAGGCATGAGTATAAATAGAATCAAGCATGTTCTAGTGGAGGGCATTTCTCAGTTTGCCTACATGTCTGTTTTTGCCATTCACATGGCTGAAGTTTGTATTACAGAAAAAAATTATAGAATAGCTCGGCAATACATCCAAGAAGCATTGGCATATAGTCCTATGGACAGCTTATTGCAATTGTTTCAAACAATACTCCTCTCCATTGAGGGCAAAAAAGTCAAGGCCAATTCCTTATTGAGAGATATCCTGAGCAAGATTATTAATGAACCAGAAACCCTAGAAGAAATGATGGAGGTGCTCATGTTTCATAAGCAATTAGATTTAGCCAAACCTGTATTTGAAAAGTGTTTGGAACAAAATGTTGCGGTCGAGCATATCCTGGAGACATTTTATCAGTTAAATGGAGATCAAGAATCCATGAAAAAGGTTCTACCCATGGCAGAGGCTGTTTTGGATAAAGACCCCTATAATGCGGAGTCCTGGTTCATGCTTGGCGGTATATTTAACGAATTAAAAAATACCGAAAGGGCCGAATGGGCTTTTGATTATTCATGTACCATTTCAGAACAATTTTTTGAGGCTAGAGTGGGTTATTTAGAAGCCATATATCAAAACGAAAAGTATAGTGTGTTTATAGAAAAGTTTGATATTGCAAAGCAAGAGTTTGGCGATGCTTTAATGGCACCACTGAAAGGTTTATATGCGTGGTCCCATTTTGAAATAGAAGATGTAGACAAGGCCCGAAAAACATATCGCAAAATTTTAAAAAATTACCCTAAAGATAATGAAAGTTGGTATAGTTTAGGCTTGACATATCACTATCAACAAAAATATAGCCAAGCCATACCCTTATTAGAAAATGCCTACAGAATTGCTCCAGGAGAACCTGACTATGGAGTCGTGCTTGCCGCCGCATATTTTGGAACCCGAGAATATGAAAAAGCGAATAATCTATATGATACATTGAGTGATCAATTTCCCGAGAACCCGGAAATATGGATTGATTGGAGCACATGTGTATATGAAACAGGCACACCAGATGAAGCCCTAATGATTATTGAGGCAGGGCTTAAACACATACCATATAGTGTAGGTCTAATGTATCGTATGGGAGCTCTGTGCTATTTGGTAAGGCAAAAAGAAACAGGCCTATTTATCATGGCAAATGCTTTGCAAATAAATCCTGAAGAACATATACTAATGTTTAAATTTGCACCTGAATTAAAAAAATCAACGGCGATTCTAAAGCTCATTGCAGAGTACACCAATCCCAAATTATAGGCCAATATGAATTCAGAATTATTCAAATTAACAAATATTCCAGAGCGAAGCTCAAAACCAAGAGAAAATGGGACCACAATGGTCATGGATAAAGGATTAAGTCTAAATCAAGCACGTGATCTAGCTGAATCTTTTGCGCCGTTAATAGACTATATTAAACTGGGTTTTGGAACTTCTTATGTAACCCCAAACCTTCAGGAAAAAATAAAAGCCTACCAGGATGCCGGAATAAATGTATACTATGGAGGCACTTTATTTGAGGCCTATGTAGCACGTAACCAATTTGAAGACTTCCAAAGACTATTGGACAAAACAGGAATTACTATGGCCGAGGTCAGTGATGGAAGTTTAGAAATGGAGCATGATAAAAAGTGTGAATACATTCGCACGCTTGCTAAGGATGTGACCGTTTTAAGTGAAGTAGGTAGTAAAGATGCTGAGAAAATCATTCCTCCATATGAGTGGATTGAGCAAATGCAAAACGAACTTTCTGCAGGATCAGAAAAAGTAATTGCTGAGTCCCGTGAAAGTGGAACTGTTGGAATATTTAGAGGTTCTGGTGAAATACGTAGTGGTTTGGTTGCAGAAATTATGCGTAAAATCCCTCAGGATAAGATTATTTGGGAGGCTCCCAAGAAGGTCCAACAAGTTTGGTTCTTGAAATTATATGGAGCTGAGATTAATTTGGGAAACATTGCTCCCGAAGAAATTCTAGCCCTAGAAACCCTAAGAATTGGATTAAGAGGAGATAGTTTTGATTTCTTTCTTAATAAATAGCTCTCTTTTAGAGACCCTTACCCCTAAGATTCTTTGGCACTAGGCAGAGTAGGAAAAGTAGTATGCTCCCCAAAACAGCCGCTCTACCAATATAATCGCCATGCCGAGTATAGAAGGTTTTAAGTGTATTGGTGTAGATCTTGTGCTTGATTGCAATTTTTTCTTGCCATGCAGATTTTTTAACGATTTGCCCATGCGGATTTATAAAAGCTGAAATACCCGTATTTGCGCTTCTAGCCACCCACTTTCGCGTTTCAATGGCTCTTAGTTTTGAATAACTTAGGTGTTGTTTATATCCCGGAGTATTTCCCCACCATGCATCATTGGTTATTACAGAAATATACTCTGCTCCATTATTTACAAAATTAGCTACGTGCTCTCCGTAAATGCTCTCGTAACAAATGGCTGGCACCATCTTATGTTTTCCCGCCATAGGAGGCTTATAATGACCACTTGTGCCAAGAGTACCGGATGCACTATGCTCGTCAAGAGAGACCGCTAACTTCTCAAGAAATGGAAAGGTTCCCATAAAAGGCAAGATTTCTGTACCCGGAACCAACTTTGATTTGTGATATACATAAACAGAGTCTCCAGTAAGGAGAAAAGAAGCATTATAAAACACCCACCATATGCCAGAGTTGAGTCTGCCAAAGTTTCTTGCTGCCTTTTCTGGTTTTTTATAGATACCCCTGTATAGTTTTTGAGCATTGGCCCCAGTATAAATAGATAGATTGGGATACTTCCTTTTCCAAACCCTCAAGCGTTGTATTTGATAATCTAATTGGGGCTTATTCACATCTACATTATCTACAAGAGAGGTCTCAGGCCAAATAAGAACATCCGTATTTTCATCAACCTCTGTTTGAGAAAGCGCAATCATTTCATCCAACATTTGCGATGGTGGCAAGGTGAATTTTTCAGTATAAGCGTCATAATTCGGTTGTATACAAACAACATCAATAGCATCTGTGGTTTTGACTTTATCTGAGATT
>JAURQA010000289.1 GCA_030836345.1 Bacteroidota bacterium | reverse complement strand
GATGTGAAAACCTTATTAAACTACAGGGACTTTTCCTCAATACTATCGGCCTCCGAAGAGGCAAAATATAGAAATAAATTAATTGATTTAAAATCCTTAAAGGCTAGCAAGGAGCTTTTTAAAGACCCATTATACGTTGCCAACGCGATCAATGCAGACTATATTCATATGTTTAGAATTGCAGGAGACACATTTAATGAGGCCTATGTATACCTCCAAATGCGCAATGTTCCCTCACCAATTAACCAAAGCATTCTTCCAATCATGGGTAATATTAAAATTGAAACAATTTCTAAACCCTCTCAAATATTTGGGATACATGCTCAAAATAAAGCAGAGGCTTCCGAGAAACAAATACTCAAACAGCAACTATTGGATTATATTAAAATTCAGGATCAAGCTAAAATTGATCAAAGGAAAGAAATCACAAAAATAGGGTTAAATGCAGAACAAGACTGGGTATACAATTCAATAAATCAACGGTTTTCTAAAATAACCTTGAGTGATGTCTTTGTTATTAATATGCAATCTCGCGGAAATATTCGTATATTCGATTTATGGGAGATAAAGGAGAGAACAGATTAGGATTTCTATTTTTAATTTCTTTATTCCTTCAAATAACCACGTTTACTTTAGGGAAGGCTCAGGTTAATAACCCAACGGATACCAAAGAGGTTAAGACCGTTTCCGAGAATGTATATAACAACCCAAATCATACCTTTTGGGGCTTTGATTGCAATGGTATAACTCAAATTCCAACTGTTGCAGGCGGCTCTCCTTTATTAGGTTTGCATGCCAAAGCATTCTTTGCACCCAAAGCATCAATCTATATCGCAGCTCATGTTCAAGGGTTTACATCCGTCGGCTTAAGTACTGATGAAAAATCTGCATTTGAATCTTCAGCTCAATTGGAATTTGCCGCATTTCCCTTCAAAAAAGAAAAAGTCAAGTTTATTACTTATCAAACTTCAGAAAAAGGCTTAATGTACACTTGGCAATATCCCATCAAGAGAAACTTTAGATTTGGATTTATAGCCGGGGCTAATGCAGGTAAAAGATACACCCAAACTGGCACCGACGAGTTTACCGCTATTACCTGGGGAAATGCCAATGAGCCCAATGGAAACAAACTTACCTTGCCAGAAACCTATTCAGAGGCAAGTGCAGGTATTGCATTAATGACGACTGCTTGGTCTAAATCAAGTATTATACTACCCAATGGAAAGCAAGTTTACAAAAGGTATAAGGCATTAACCATGATTAGTTTAAGCTATGTGCACTTATTGGCTAGTAGTTATAATAATTCCATAAGGGTTCAAAGTAAAGGAGGTACGCGAAGTTATTTCCCCATGGTTACTAACTTAAAGAACAGAGGTCTAAAACTTCAAGGAGATTTTAGACGAAAATGGCTCAGTTTGAAGATTGAAGCAGGAATATCTACAGGGCCAAACTATAGATTTTCTGAATCAGAAGGAACCAGCCTTTTAAACCGCAGTTATTTTGGTCTGGGATTTGGATTTGGATGGATGTAACTGTTTGTTGGGATAGCCTTATTTCTTGTATATTTCAGATGTATAATCTCTATTTTGAACTTACTTTTGCTGCGCTTTGAATATTCATGAGATACTTGATAAACTTGCCCAAAATAGAGGGACTCAGGAATTACTAAAAACCCTGCAGACATCATCTGCTAAAAATATTTTTATGGAAGGGGTTGTTGCATCAGGGCCAGCATTTTTAGCTTCATCTATTTTCTCCAAGCTGCAAAAACCTATATTAGCTATTCTTCCAAATGCCGAAGAGGCCTTGTCTTTTAAAACAGATATCGAAAATATTTTGGCAGGAGAATCCGTAAATTGGATACCGGATAGCTTCATAAAGCCCCTTAAAATAAGCAATACGCATGCTCATAAAATTCAAGAGCGAATCGAAGCCTTAAACATATTGGGTAAATCTAAAGCACGTATACATGTTACATATAGTGCGGCTTTAACGGAATGGGTGGCAAAAAAAGAAGATGTCGATCAACAAGCCATGGAATTTCATCGAGGCCAAAAACTCGACGTGGATTTTTTGATGGAATTTTTGCAAGAAAATGGATTTACGTTCGAGGATTTTGTTTTAGAGCCCGGTCAGTTTAGTGTGAGAGGAGGCATTGTAGATATATACTCCTTTGCTCATGAAAAGCCTTTTAGAATTCAGTTAGATGATGATGAAATTGATAAAATTAGGCGCTTTGATACTCAATCTCAATTAAGTGAAACCGAAATAGAGTTTTTTACGCTACTTCCTAATGTTCAAGAAAAGAAAGAATATTCAGATTCCATTTTAAGTTATTTCCCTAAGGATACCCTCATTTTTCATAGAGATGCAGTGATGTTCCAAGAGGATTTCGAATCTCAATATATTAAAAACTTGCAACTCGCACAAACGAGTCGAGATCTTGGTGAGTTAGGAGCTGAACCAAAGGAAATATGGCAATCTCCCACACAATATCAGACTAGTTTAGATGACTTTACTCAAATCCACTGGGGCACCGTTAAACCAAAAGGAATACGAACCGTGGTTGCCTTTAGGCAAAATCTGCAACCCTCATTCAACCGGGATTTTACCGTCTTTGGAAATTGGAT
This sequence comes from Bacteroidota bacterium, assembly GCA_030836345.1. Classification (GTDB taxonomy): domain Bacteria; phylum Bacteroidota; class Bacteroidia; order NS11-12g; family UBA955; genus CALKCM01. The sequence goes on along the minus strand of JAURQA010000289.1, from coordinate 532 downwards.
TAGGGATAATGATAAAGCCAAAGTGAGTACACTTGTATTTGCAGATAACCCAAAACAACTGGAGCGAATTGAAATTATCCTTAATGATCTGAATATCAGTTCCGACTACATATCCATCTATCATGGCTTAAGTGCTGGCTTTGTAGATTTAGAATCTAATTTAGCTTTGGTAACAGAGCATCAATTATTTGGGAAGTTTTATTTACCCAAAAGCAAGCGTAAAATGAGTGGGAATGCCGCTTTAACGCTGCGAGAGTTGAAGAATCTGCGACCTGGAGACTTCGTTACCCATATAGATCATGGAATAGGTCGCTTTTCAGGACTAGAAAAAATGGAAATGCATGGAGTCATGCAAGAAGTGGTTCGTTTAGTTTATAAAGACAATGATTTACTCTATGTGAGCGTAAGCAGTTTGCACAAAATTGCCAAGTATTCGAGCAAAGACGGCACGCATCCTAAAATGCATAAATTAGGAAGTGCCCAATGGGAAAAACAAAAGACCAAGACCAAATCAAAGGTTAAAGACATTGCG
>JAURQA010000288.1 GCA_030836345.1 Bacteroidota bacterium | reverse complement strand
TTAACGAAGTAAATGAAAGGTGCCTGCTTTTCTGTAAAGCTCATTATCACAACCAATGTAAGTAATTTGATATACATAGGCGCCTTCTGGAGCCGGTCGGCCATTGATAGTTCCATCCCAATTAGCTTCCGTAGTATTATAATCTGCCACTTTCTCCCCCCAACGATTGTATAACTTAACGCTGTAAAGAACCCCTACATCATAAAACTTATTATCTGGATAGACTTCATTGATCCCATTGCCATTAGGGCTGAACGCGTTGGGCATATAGGCCATATTTGGATATAAATCAGGATCTTTGGTAATGTACACACTATCCTGAGTAAAACATCCTTCTTGACTTAGTATACGGACCCAATATAGCCCTTCTTTCATCGCTGATATGGTACGACTAGTTTCTCCAGTACTCCATGAGTAGGATTTCATATTGGGTCCTCCGTCGAGCAGAGGGTTATTGGAGAGGCAAACAGTAGTATCTGAACGCAAATTCAATGCTGGGTTAAAGAATAAGTTTACATTTAAACTATCTGCTTCTGGACAATTATATTGGTTGAGAAGGCGAACAACTACTCTCCCAGGTTGTTTCAATGGGAAAACTCTTCCGCTAATTTCTTTATTCCAGATAATTTTTGAAAATCTCGTATCTGTTATTTGAAGTACCGTATCAATTGTTTCGCAGTACCTCAGATCTTCACCAAGACCAAATTCAAAAGGATAATTTTCAAAAGTAAAATCTTTATCCTTTTTACATACCCCTCGCACCACTTTAAGATTTATTTTACTTGGCGAGCTTGTAGTATACATCCTTCCTGTGCTCGTTCCTCCAGAAGTGGTCCAAGTAACATCACCATCTATTATTTCTGAATCAAACTGAACCGAAATATAGGGACAGACAATGGTATCTAATTGGGGAAGAATAATTTCTGGATATTGAATAATAAAAGCAGTATCTGAACTAGGGCAATTTAATAAACTCAATGAATTGGCAACGTACTCTCCTATCTCATTAGTAGTTATGGATTTCTTCGTGCTTCCCGTAGACCATAAAATAGAGTTGTATGAATTTGAATCAACTGCATACAGTTCTCTCACAAAATCATCATAGGAGCAATAAAAGGTATCACCTGCAATTTGAAGATTAGGTTTGTCTTCAATAATATCGATTGTGTCAAACCATTTACATGATTTGTAAAGAATAGCTGCGGTGTATCTACCAGGTTTATCGAAAGAAGCTGTTTGAGATATTTGACCATCACTCCATAAATACGTTTGACTATCTTGAGGTATATTTAGGGTAACAGATTTTCCCTCACAAAAAAAGGTATCAGAGGGAATCACAGGCTTAACAGGTTTCACCACTTCAATTATTTCTCGGATGGTATCTGTACAATCATCATTTATGGCTATTAATTGAATCTCATAAGAACCTGAATCTGGATAGGTGAAAGTAGGAGAATTAATAATGGATGTATCATCTGTTCGATTAGGGATTCCAAAATCCCATTTATACTTAGTTGCCCCCTCTGACCTGTTAATAAACTCGTATTTGTAATTACAAATTTCTTGAGGGTTGAAATAGCTAGCAACCAAATTAAATTCACAATTTTGAATGTTAAATTGGTAATCTCTACGAGTTATTCCAATGACTACTCCATCTCTAATCTCCTTTACCAAAATACCCACTACAAACTGTCCAGTGACGTTGGGATTTACAGTCAACCTACCGGTTTTGTAATCAATGCTCATATTTGGATTTCCAAGAACTGGAACTGCTGCGCTATACGGTGCTTTAAAGGTTACTTTTGTAAAATCAGGTCTCTCAAATTCAAATCGGTTGGAAGGCCGCGTATTTGAGAAATTATTTCCTCCCAAATAGGGGTTAAACAACTCGTATACAAGACTATCTCCATCGGCATCTGTAGCGCTATGGTCAAAGTCCAAAAAAGTATTTGTACAAATAAAATTTGGTGGAAGCTCTTTAAAAACAGCACTTGTATTGTGCTTTTTATCGGAAAGTAAGCTTACCTCCGGAATTTTAGTCCAGTTATTTGATCCAGTAGCACCGGCGTTAAATAGATTGGTGATCGTTCTATTTCTGCAACAACGTTGAAATGAAACGTAATAACCTCCTTTGCGATCGGGCAGACTTACGTCTACTTCGTAAACATAGGCATCTGCGCAGGCATTTGGAGATTTTTCAAGGCAATTGTAAAAGACTTTTTGCAAACGAGTAGGGCCTGTTCGTTGAACCGTATATTGCGTTATATAACGCTTTGTATCTCCACTAAAAATTGAGAAAAATGCCGTAATATCTTGATCAATAGCTGCTTGCGACCCGTTCAAGCAATCCATAAAAAGGTCTAATCTCAAGCGATAATTATCATTCCCTAGATATTTATAGGTCATCTCACCACCTACAATATGCGTTGCATTTAGACGCATTATCATAAATAAAAGGATGGTAAGCGCGACGTTTTTCAAGACCATTCAAATATAAGAACAAATAAACAATGTACTTGTTTGGGAAAAGTAGATTTTAGTTAAAAGTGTTTAGGCATTTAATAACACTTGAAATCTCATCATTTGTCATTTCTGGGAACATGGGTAAACTCACACAATGATTTGCTAGATATTCGCTATTTGGCATATCCCCTACTTTGTAATTTAAAAATTGATATGCTTTCTGCAAATGACAAGGAATAGGGTAATGAAATGCATAACCCACTTCTTTGGCTTTCATGTGTTCTAAAAGGGCCTCTTTTTTATCTGTAATAATTACGAATAAATGGTATACTGAATCTGAGTTCTCCTGCGCTTGCTGCCATTTAATGTGCTTGCACTGAATTTCAGATCGATATCTTTTAGCGATGTGCTGGCGTTTTTCAATCCACCCGTCTAAATGGTCCAATTTAATGCTTAATGCCGCTCCCTGAAAACCTGACATTCTCATGTTATAACCGACTAAATCATGATGATACCTCTGCTCGCAACCATGATTTCTGAGCATACGCATTTTTGCTGCAAGCTCCTCATCATTGGTAAATGCCGCTCCTGCTTCTCCCCAGGCGCCCAAATTTTTGCCAGGGTAAAATGAGGTGCAACTGATCACTCCATAGGTTCCCGCCTTACGGTCTTTATATGTAGCACCCAATGCTTGCGCATTATCTTCTATCACAGGAATACCATGCATATTTGCCACGTTCATAATGGCATCTAAATTGGCCACTTGCCCATATAAATGAACGGCCATGATAAGTTTAGTTTTTGGTGTAATGGCTTTTTCAAGCTTCTGAGGGCATATGTTCCATTTATTTTCATCGCAATCCACAAATACCGGCGTAGCGCCTAAATAACTTGGAGCCCAAGCGGTGGCTACAAATGTATTGGCTGGAACAATGACTTCGTCTCCAGGTTTTATACCTAGAGCGGCTAGTGCAAGATATAATGCATTAGTTCCATTGTTTACAGCAATGGCGTGGTTTACGTCTAAATAAGTCTGCAACTTCCCCTCAAGTTCCTCTACAAAAGGACCACCGGTAAAGGCTGTATTATCGATAACTTCCTCAAATCTGCTCAATACCTCTTTCTTTAGGGCTTGAGTCTGTCTTTTTAAATCAAAAAATGGAACCTTCATTCTGTGCTTCAAAAGTACAATTTATCTGTTGAATTAGACCTGTAATTTCAAATTTGCGGATGTTTTACGAGGGCAAGACAAAGGTGAAACAAAAAGTTTAATGCAAAAAAAGGAGCCTAATAGGCTCCTTTTCAGTATTGCGTTGGAATAAATTACATTCCTTTAGCTTGTTCGATCCAAGCAGCCCAACCTTCTGGACTGGTCAATGAATCTTTTTCTTCTAATTTGGCAATCTTCTCTTCCGTAAGAGCAGCCATATCTGCAAAGGTCATAATACCCAATGCATTTAAACGCTCTGCAAACTTTGGGCCAACACCATTTAGCTTGGTTAGATTATCTGCTTTAGCTTCAGAGGCTTTTTCTTCCACTACTGGTGTTTCTTCCACTACTGGTGTTTCTTCCACTACTGGTGTTACTTCCGCTACTGCTTCTTCCTTTACCTCAACAACTTCTGCTTCCACTGTTTCAACAACAGCCTCTACTTCCTCTATTTTGGCGGCTGGAGCAGCACTCTTGGAACGTCCTCTACGGGTCTTTTTAGCTTTTGAAGTAGTTTTAGATCCTCCGCCAAATCCATCAAAGAATTCGTTAAAATCTACTAATTCAATAAGGGCCATGTCCGCATTATCTCCAACTCTGTTACCTACTTTGAGGATTCGTGTATATCCCCCATTTCTGTTGGCTACTTTTTCTCCTACTACTTTAAACAATTCGTTTACAGCAACCTTGTCTTTAAGGTATGAAAACGCTATTCTAAAGTTATGTTGAGTTGGCTGTTTCCCACGCGTTATGATTGGCTCCACAAATACCCTCAGGGCTTTTGCTTTAGCAACCGTAGTCGTTATTTTTTTATGTTTGATTAACGATGAGGCCATATTAGACAACATCGCAGCTCTATGCGATTTTGTCCGACTTAATTTATTAAACTTTTTTCCGTGTCTCATTTGTTAATCAT
>JAURQA010000021.1 GCA_030836345.1 Bacteroidota bacterium | reverse complement strand
CAAAAGGGGTGGTATGATTTTCTGTTTTAGAAGATATTCGGTCAAATCCTACCATGATTTCAGAAAGCGTATGCGAATTATATTGGCTTATTTCAAGACCGCTGCACTTCAGAGGCCCATCAGTTGAGAAGGTACCAAGAATCATATGATTCACTGCAAACTCAGCACTTAGATTCAAGTATTTTTGAATATGTTCTGTTTTAGTAAGAAAATGAAAAGCCGCTCTATCATGCCACAGATCATATGTTTGAGTAGGTTTAAAATCTAAAATATCCGATTCAATCCAAGTCACTTCCTTGGCAAGAACTCCTAGACGCAACCTGGATTTTTCCAATGCTTTTCCAGATATATCTAGAACGGAAATATTGGTAAAGCCTTCCATTAATAAGTAGTCAACCAACTTACTGTCGCCACCACCAATATCTATAATAGGTGCATTTTTTTGTATTTTAGATTGGCCAATAAGCTCTAATGAGGTCTGTGGCTTAGACTGTGTCCAGCTCACCTGATGAGGGCCCTTGTTTTTATAAACCGTTTCCCAATGTTCTTTAATTGACTCCATCGTGCAATACCTATACTATGCTTATATCAAATCATCCAATTCAAGTTCTAAAAGGGCAGATTTCAGTTCACTTAAAGCATGGCTTTCTTTGTTTTTCATCGTTATTTCAATGCCCTTTTTATATGTAGAAATAGCTTCTTCAGATTGTCCTTTTTTTTCGTATAACTTCCCCAGATGATAGTATGTTGCGCTGTATTCGGGCGATTCTTTAACCAGTGATTCAAATATACTTTGGCATGTGTCTAAATTGCCAATTTTATAGTGCTCTTGAGCAATGGCATACCTCAAAAACTCATCGGTAGGTTGTTCCTTGAGGAAAACTTCTAATTGTTCTAATCTATTCATTTAAAAAGTGCAGGTTAGATTTAAAAATTGAGAGCCAGGCTTAAGGGCCACATTGAGATTTTCGTTTAAATCTACATTAAAAAAATGGGCATCTACTGTGGCATCTACAATTTGCAAGGCATAAAAAGCCGTCACAACTAATATACCAACATCTCTACTCTGACGATATTCATTGCGTTCGGTAATTTGCTCCGCAGTAGGTTCGCTATTATTAGCATATAAGACTCTGAATTCCTCATTTAGTTTTCGCATTTTATTGCGATTATCAATAATGGTATACGTTCCCCCTATGAGAGCACCATAAACAATGGGAATTTTCCAATATTTTTTATTGTACACTTGGCCTAAACCAGGGAGGATGGCAGAATATACAGACGCTTTTGTTGGTGAGTGAGGAATATCTTTAAAGGTGAACCAGCGAATGGCTGGTTTTTTCGATTGAGGTTTCACCGCAATGCTATCTGTTTGCGCCTGAGCTATCGTTACACAAAGCAGACTTAACAGGACCAAAACGGGTTTAAACAAAGCGTTCACACTACGAATTAAATTACTTTTTCTAGAATTGCACTCAATTCTTTCCGATTTTTGTAGGAGATTACAATTTTTCCACTGCCTTTAGCTGAGTTTTTTAGATGAACAGGGGTTCCTAAGGCTTCTGTAAACCTTTCCATAATCTTATCAATTTCTGGATCCCAATCCGTACCAATAATTCCGGGTGATTCGGCGCGCTCGCGAACTCTATTCTGTTTCACCATAGACTCCACTTCTCTTACGCTTAGGTTATTATCTCTAATTTGGGCGTAATATTCCAATTGCTGGGCTACATCTGCTACATTAATGATTGCTCTAGCGTGTCCCATCGTTATATCTCCCGAAACAATGGCCAACTGAATTTGATCTGGTAAACGCAGCAATCGAAGGTAATTATTCACTGTCGTGCGATTCTTTCCTACTCGTTGACCTAACTCTTCTTGTTTTATTTTACACTCCTCTAGAAGGCGTTTATAACTCAAGGCAATTTCAATAGCGTTTAAATCCGCTCGTTGAATATTCTCAATCAGAGCCATTTCAAGCATCTCTTGATCATTGGCCATTCTTACATAGGCAGGAATAGATTCCAATCCAGCCATAATACTTCCTCGAGTTCTTCGCTCTCCGCTAATGAGCTGATATTTATCCTGTCCTAATTTGCGCACTGTAATGGGCTGCACTAGTCCGTGAGTTGCAATGGAATTCGACAATTCTTCGAGTTGTTCTTGTTCAAATGCAGTTCGCGGTTGAAAAGGGTTCGATTCGATTTGAGAAACGGGTATGAAATTAATTCCATTCCCAGAGCTTTGTTCAGCTGTAGTTTCTAACTCATTTTGCAAGAGTGCCCCAAGTCCTTTGCCTAGGCTATTCTTTTTACGAGTAGTTTGGCTCATGATTTAACCGCGGCTCCTTCCTTTTGGGGTTGAATTTCCAGCATGTTATTTTTAACTAATATTTCTTTGGCCAAATTCATGTAGTTAATAGATCCCTTGCTATCCGCATCATGATTAATGACTGGTATACCAAAGCTTGGAGCTTCGCCAAGCTTGGTATTTCTCTGAATGATGGTATCAAATACAATATCTTGAAAATGATTTCTCACGTCTTCAACCACTTGATTACTTAGTCTTAGCCGACTATCGTACATGGTTAATAAGATGCCTTCAATATCTAAATTTGGGTTGAGGTTATTTTGAATAATTTTTATAGTGTTGAGTAGTTTTCCTAAGCCTTCGAGCGCAAAATATTCACATTGAACGGGTATGATAATAGAGTCAGCTGCAACCAATGAATTCGTGGTAATTAATCCTAAAGAAGGGGAACAGTCAATGATAATGAAATCATAATCACTCCTGATTTTGTGAAAAATTCCTTGAATCAGTTTTTCTCGATTTGGCATATCTAACAATTCAATTTCTGCTCCCACCAAATCAATGTTCGATGGCAATACATGAAGGAAAGGAATTTTAGATTCTAAAACGATGTTCCTTGGATCCAAATCCTGAACGAGGCACTCATATAAACCTACTTGCACATTGTTTGGGTCAAATCCCAAACCGGATGATGAATTTGCTTGAGGGTCTGCATCGACCAGTAAAGTTTTGTGTTCTAGAACCGCCAAACTGGCTGCTAAATTAATGGCTGATGTGGTTTTGCCCACTCCACCTTTCTGATTTGCTATTGCTATTATTTTACCCATTTTTTTAAAGTACTATTTGTTCTCCTATTTTGGGGAGAATTAATGTTTTTCCTTGTTTTCTGAAGCGTTCAATTGCTTCATCTCTGTTTATTTCAATAGGTGCAAACGTATCGTAATGCATACCTATGATGGTATTACAGTCAATAAGAGTTGAGGCTTGAATGGCATCATCAATATCCATAGTGTAATTATCTCCTATTGGGAGGAAGGCCAAATCTAACTTAAATCGTTTAGGAATCAACTGCATATCCATGTGTAATGCAGTATCTCCACTGTAATAAAAGCAAGATTCAGTGTTTTGAATAACGCAGCCCATTGGGCTTCCTCCTGGATGTCCAGAGCTAAAGCTCGACGAATGAACCGCATGAGTAATTTTTAGTACGCCAAAATCAAAAGCCCATTTACCTCCAATGTTCATGCTATGTGTATTATTTATTTCATGTGCATTAAGCCATCCCTCTGTTTCCCAAGAGCCAATGCAACAGCAGTCGCTTTGTTTAGCAATGGCAATGGCATCAGCCACATGGTCATCATGGCCATGAGAGATAAACATGTAATCCGGGTTTAAATTCTCCACTTTTATTTCATTTGCAAGTGGATTAGGCGAAATAAAAGGGTCAAATAGAATACTTTTGTCCATAGTTTGGACCAAAAAGCAAGAGTGACCGAGATATTTAATATTCAACGCCATGTGGAGGAATAATTCTTTTAGCAAATCTATCTTAAAGAGGGGGTATTATTTCTATACCTCTCTGCTGCTTTTATTCACGTTTTTTTTGAATAATGGTTGTAAAAATGTTGATAAGGTTTCTGAAGGCCTTATTTTTCGGTACAATGAAGATGCCGTAGTGTCAAGTCTCGACCCGGCCTATGTGAAATCGCAAGCAGAAATTTGGGTGGCCTCTCAGATATTCAATGGTTTAATAGAGTTAGATAGCCATTTTAAACCTATTCCATCCTTGGCTAAATCATGGGAAATCACCCAAAATGGTACTGTGTATAAGTTTAATCTGCGCAGAGATGTTTGGTTTATTCAAAACGATGGAGTAGGGCAAAAAAAAATTAAACGACTGGATGCTTTAGATGTACTCTACTCCTTTTTGAGAATAATCAGACCAGAAACAGCTTCTCCTGGAGCTTGGATTTTTAATGAAAAAGTTCAAATGCCTAATGATAAGACAAGTCTGAATAGACTTAACTCCAAGGAGAATCCCTTCTATGCGCCCAATGATAGTACGGTTATTCTAAAGTTAAAAAAGCCTTTTGCTCCTTTTCTTACCCTCTTGGGAACCTCCTATTGCTATATCGTGCCAAATGGAATGGCAGAGAATCACCGTTTTGGTCATTCGCCTATTGGAACCGGCCCATTTTATGCTAAGATGTGGGAAGAAGATGTACGCCTGGTACTCAGAAAAAACAATAGCTATTTTGAGTTTGAGGGAGATGATAGACTTCCATATTTAGAAGCAGTTAATGTTGATTTTATTAAGAACAAGCAAACCGCTTTTCTACAGTTTTTAAGCGGAAATTATGATTTTTTCAATGGCCTAGAAACCAGTTATAAGGACGAGTTACTGACCTTTGATGGTGAACTTAAACCAAAGTATTCATCGCGTATTAATATGCTTAAGAAGCCTTTTCTTAATACTGAATATATTGGATTTTATTTGGGTAAAGATGGGCCTTTACGCAATTTAGATTTTAGAAAAGCCTTGTCTCACGCAGTAGATAGGCAAGCCATTGTTAAATACATTCGAAATGGAATAGGAGAACCTGGTATTAATGGCTTTGTCCCTCCCGATTTACTGCCAGGTAAAGTGAAAGGGTACACGTATGACTTGACCAAAGCGAAACGTTTCTTGATTCGAAGTGGAGTAAACCTGCAAGAATCGCTCACTCTTACAACCACTTCTGATTATATGGATATTGCCGTTTTGGTCAAGAACAACTGGTCCAAATTGGGACTGATAGTAAATATTGATATTCAGAATGGAGCCATGCTGCGCCAAAAGAGGAATAAAGGCGATATTCAGCTTTTTAGAGGCTCTTGGATCGCAGACTACTCTGATGCTGAAAATTATTTAGCTTGTTTTACTACGTCTAATTTCTCTCCTAGTGGCCCAAACTACACGCATTTCTCGAACCCTGATTTTGATAAGCATTATACGAATATGTTGAATCAAACGTTACCAAAGGCCATTGCGGAAAGCAGTGTTAAGGCAGATCAAACACTGATCTCTCAAGCTCCGGTTATTGTTTTATATTACGATAAAAGTTTGCGTTTATCCCAAAAAAACGTACATAATCT
>JAURQA010000287.1 GCA_030836345.1 Bacteroidota bacterium | reverse complement strand
TTTTTATTTAGGCATCGGAAAATGTTGCAGCAATTATTCTGGAAATGATGCATTTCCATACGAGTATAGGAACTGGGCCACTATGGATAAATTGAGGGTTCATTTGCCTAAGGGAATGGGTTTCTTAAGTGCCAATTTTTATCAATTAAGAACCACAGGTAGGGGCTCATCTGTTAGGGAAAATGTATTAAATATAAAACCCCTTGCTGGTTATAATAACCCCATGGTTTTTGACTTAAAAAAGCTGTATAAGGCAAATGGAGGTGTGGTAAATGCAGGGGATGACGGTTTTAACGGTTATGTTTCCTTCCAATTGCAACCGCTATGCGATTTTCCTACGGACGATCCACAAATCATAGATTATGACTATGTTTTTGAGAAGCATAATGCTCTTGGAAGTGGTTTTGATACGTTATTTTCTAAGACGATAGGAACCAGTGATAGGGTTACGTTAGCTAAGCCAAAAATCGGGATGATTCCAGATATTCAAACGGTTTATGCCAATACAGATACGGCGGAGTGGGAATTGCGTTATTCTAATTCGAGTACTTCATTTCAGGTGTATAACGTTTGGCTGTCTCAAAAAAAGAATAATAATATTAAGATTGTTGAAATATGGGATGTGGAGAATGATACTCTCGTAAAACCAACCAATGATATTTTTAGAGCGGGTCCATTGGGAGCTGGAAAAGTGAGAAGGTTCAAAATTAGAGCTACATATAATAATTGTTCACCGGATAGTTTAATTATCTATGGTGCTTGGGCCTGTGACGGGTATCCGATTAATTTTTCTTCGTATGACTGCACTCCCGAAAAAATGACCTTGTTTCTTGAGCCTAAAAACACCAGGCTTCAATTAACGCTTGAAGATAGTGCCGCACTCCTAAATCTTTGTTCTGAAAATAAAATGGAAGTCTTATTGGAGAATATTCAGGATGTTAATTCCTATTCAAATAAACTTCAACTTGTATTGCCTATTGGCATGAAAATAGTACCTGGGACAATTCAAGTAGAATATCCAACAGGTAAAGCAATGGTCTCTCTTCCCATGCCAGATTTGATCACTGGAACAACGGTGCAGTGGGATTTGGATAAATTATTACCTGGTTTTTCTAGAGGATTTAGTGGCACTGCAGATACCTCTAAAAATAAAGTGAGGGTTGTTTTTAAAACCACCACGAATTGCGATTATGCTTCAGGGAGTTATATGATTGCAAAAGCGGAAGCAAATATTAATTGCGGAGACCCTGTTTTGGTTGTCCCGGCTTATAGCAGACCCCTAGATATTATAGGAATTACAAGGCCATATTATACGCTAGCAGAGATCAAGTCCGATTCAATTTTGCCTTGCACTAAACCGTTCGATGTCTCTATTAAGTCTATTATTTTGGGTCCTGATAAAACAGCGATTAAGGATCGAATAGAAATACTTATGCCGGAGGGAATGTCATGGGATTCTTCTTATTTTTCTAAAATTAGAAATGCTCCTATTAAAGACTCTTTTGTAATTTCTGATATAAATGGGGCGACTTTAGTGAGCTGGTTACTGCCGTCTAATATTAAGCCTGGAGATAGTATTGAATTTAAGACGCGATTTAATGCGAAATCAGAGAATTTCTTTTGTGGAGTGACGGATTTATCTGTAAGAACAGTGGTGGTTCAATCGGCCTTATGTGTTGAAACCAATAAATATTGCGATATAAAAGTGGTTACAGGCGGGGAATTAATTAACCCTGTAGTAGATAAGGCTAGCCTTAAATTATCTCCATTAAATTCAACTTCTTATATGCTCAGAGGAGATTCGGAAAAGGTTAATTTGTCCTATGTTGTGCGAAATGAGGGCCAAGATATTAGCTCGAGCCAAGCCATCATTATAAACTACTATTTTGATAAGAATGCCGATGGTAAATGGGATGTTTCGGATAAGTTTTTGAGCTCAGATACAGTGAATAAAACACTAAAAAAGAACGAGCAGTTGAGCGTATCAAAATCCATGGATATTGTTGCTGGGGAATCTTGTGCGATTATAGCAATAATAGATTCTTCGGCATGTAGTTGCTTATATGGGCAAATGATATTTCCAGCGCCTCACTTAATTAATGCAGGTCGGGATACGGCCATATGTTCGGGTTCACTGCTTTTAGTTGGGGGTGTTAATAATTATAAATTTAGATATTCATGGAATAACAGCGCGATACTGAATGATCCTTCGAAAGCAAGAACCTTATTTATTGCTAAGAATCAATCGGGTAAACCAGAACAATACGACCTTGTGCTCAGTACCGATAGAGGCAATTGTTTTAGTAAGGATACCGTGAAAGTTGCGGTAAACCCATTGCCGCAAATTTCGATGAATTTTAAAGATACCCAAATTTGTACGGGTGCTTGGTTGAATCTCGCGCCAAAAATAAACAGTGGTGTTTTGCCCTTTATATATTCTTGGAAAAGTTCATTCCCGCTGAAGGATAGTTCAAAGGCAAGCCTCTATGTAAAGCCAGATTCCCATACGTTCTATCATTTGTTTTTAAAAGATAAAAATGGTTGTTCAGACTTAGATTCTACGAACGTGCAAGTCTTTAAAAAGCCTATTGCCGAGTTTAATTTTCCTATTACTTGTGCAAATAAGGAGTTGATTGTGAGCAATTCGAGTTTTAGAGGAACATCTAATTGGAGTAAGGTTATTTGGAGTACTTCAACTTGGGATACTTTGAACATAGATACAACAGCCATTCCTATGGGTGGGTTAACAGAGGACGTTGAATTAATAGTTATTAATGATGCAAATTGTGCAGATACCATCAAAAAGCAAGTGAATAAAAAAGCGTTACCAAGGGCTTTATTTACTGCAGTTAATCATTGCTTAAATGCTACATTTGAACTAAAGAATGGATCGGTTTCTGATAGTGGAAGTATTATTGAGTATTATTGGCAATTTGATGATGGTTCATCATCAGGTGATCGCTTGCCAAGCCATGCTTTCAAAACAGCAGATTCTTTTAATGTATCGCTGAGAGTCAAGTCTGAATTTGATTGCACAGACTCTATTGCACAAGCAGTGGTTGTTCATCCCATACCTCAAGTAGACTTTGCAGCCAACGCCCCTTGCGAGGGACAAGCTTTAAAAATAGTAAATAAATCAACGCTTACTAAGGGATTTGTTGACTTGGTTAATTGGTCCAGTAAGTACGGGAATGGAACAGCAGATTCACTAGAATTAATGCTTAATACCTTTGACTCATTCCAGGTAAAACTCATTGTTTCGAGTAATTTTTCTTGCATGGATTCGGTGGAGAAGCAGGTACGGGTTTTTGATAAACCAAAGGCAAATTTTAGTGTTGCGGATGTCTGCGATGGTGTTTCTTTAAATCTAATAGATTCAAGTGAAATACGAGATGGAACGATTGTTCGTTACCAATGGAAATTTGGTGATGGGACTAATTCTGGGATGATAAACCCAACCCATACCTATGGCGCTGAGGGTATTTATTTTGTTGAGCAGAAAGTGATTTCTAATTTTGGTTGTCAAGATTCTGTTAGTATACCAGTGGAAGTATTCCCATTATTGCAATCTGATATATCTGTGGATGATCATTGTTTTGGTTTTAACCAAAGGTTCAGTTCAACCACGACGGGGACTGGTATTTTAGATCAGTTGCATTGGAATTTGGGAAATTCAGACTCTCAATCCTTAGCTTCTTTTAACTACCTGTATTCGAATATTGGGAGGTATACTATTGAACTAGAAACAAAAACTACGGATGGCTGTATTACGAAAAAATTTAGGGATGTGGAGGTATTCCCATTGCCTAATTTCAAGTCCATTTTTAGCAAGAATCCTTGTTCAGATGAAAAGGTAAGTTTTGAAACTACAGTGGATATTAGCTCGGGAACAGTAGCCACAGTAGATTGGATTTTTAAAGATAACACTGCCTTAAGTGGTTTTGCTTTTAATAGAGATTTTTCTCTGCCTACAAAAGATTCGGTGAGTGTCATTGCGAGGAGTAATAGGGGTTGTATAGATTCAACTTCAGTGGTTTTTCAAAGTTTTGAAAAGGTTGTTCCGCTTTTTTCTGTAGGTGAAGTTTGTTTGGACGAAAGCAGTTTATTCGAAGACTTGTCTACTTCCTATTTACCCATTCGTGATTACTCTTGGGATTTTGGCGATGGAGAAAAGGACTTTGGCAAGACTGTAACACATAAATTTGCCTCCAGTGGAACGTTTAACTGTAGGCATCGTATTATAACTATACCTGGCTGTGAATATGAAATAATTAATCCAGCTATTGTGCATCCAAAACCTATTCCGAGTTTTGGATTGGACCCAAAAAGGTCTATCATTACCGATGCTTACATTTCAGTTTCTGATCTAAGCACAGGAGCAGACTCGGTGTGGTATCGATATGAACAATCCATACTAAATAGCAATAGAAATTTTATACATCGATTTCCGGATAGTGGATTTTATCGCATTCACCAATATGTACTAAACAGGTTTGGCTGCATGGATTCAACCTCTGATGAGGTGTACATTGATTTTTTATATACGCTCTTTGTCCCCAATGCTTTTTCACCAAATGATATTCCGCCTAATGATGTATTCAAGCCGGAGGGCTTAGGACATATTAATTATGAACTTATTATATTTGATCGTTGGGGAGGAACCATTTATAAAGAAGCTAACGGAGCATGGGATGGTTCTAGTGAGGGTAAGGTTGTGCCTGATGGAGTTTATCCATATTTGATTATACTTAAGGATTACAAGGATAAAAACCACTATCACAAGGGGATTATTCACCTCTTGAGATAAAAACAAGAGGGCTTCATTGCTCAGAATGGGGTTTAAGCTAAAATCCGCTGGGCTACCACTTCGCTGGCTTTAATGTTGCCAATAGTCTTGTTCAATTCCACATAGTCGGATTGTATTTGAACTAAGCCTTCGGTACTCATGATTCGTTGCAACTCAGTATTAATAGCTAATGTATTGCAATCTTCTTGTACCAATTCTTTTACTGCTGGCTTGTCTAGAATAAGGTTAACTAAGCTAATGTATTTGACCTTTACCACTTGTTTGCCAATCCAGTAGGTAAGCGGAGAAAGTTTATAGCAGACCATTTGAGGGACTCTTAAAAGAGCTGTTTCTACTGTTGCCGTTCCACTGGTTACAATGGCAGCATTGGATGCAGAAAGAATATTATAAGTATTATCTTTTAGAGCAATAACATTGCTCGTTTGAAATTTCTTAAAATAACCAAGTTCAAAATTTGGAGCCACGGCTATTACAAAGATCCAATCAGGATGTAAGGCGGCTACTTCGAGCATGGGAGGAAGCATTTTTTCAACTTCAGGCTTGCGACTTCCGGGCAATAAAGCTATTATCCTTTTGTTTTTGGGTAACTCTTTAGGAATACTAGGGGTATTTTGTTTCAGGGCATCCATAACCGGGTTGCCTACATATTCTACATCTAGGCCATGCTGTTTAAAAAAAGCAGACTCAAAAGGCAGTATAGAATAAAGTTTGTCTACTGTTTTTTCTAATTTTTTTACCCGTTTAGTATTCCAAGCCCAAACTTTAGGTGCAATGTAATAATGTACTGGAATCCCGTGTTTTTTGGCAAACTTTGCCATGCGCATATTAAAGCCTGGATTGTCAATAAGAATCAGTTTCTCAGGTCTGCAATCTAAAATGTCTTGTTGTAATTCTTTTAATGCCTTTTTTATGGTACTCAGATTTTTTATGACCTCAGTAAACCCCATAAATGCTCTATTTTTATAATGCTGTACTAAGGTCCCTCCCACACTTTTCATGAGGTCTCCACCACAAAATCGGAGTTCTAAATTTGGCCTTATATCGAGCATGGCTTTCATAAGATTACTCCCATGTAAATCACCACTAGCTTCACCTGCAATTAGATATATCATCAGCTAACTTCTGCGTAAAAAATCCAAATAACCAAGATAAAACTACCAATAATAAACCCTCTTAACGATGAAAGGTCTTTCATTTTTTTAGAGAGTAAAAAGAAAATTCCAATATTGGCAGCAAGGCCCAATTGCATGAAAAGCATCATGCGATCATTCATTATTTTTAACCCATAATTATAATTTGAAAACCCACCCCCTTGGGCCACATAAATGGCTGCCGATAGGGTGTATGGAAGAAGCAGACTTCCTATAAAACCGGCAAGTACATAGAACCAGTTTATTTTTTGTCTAGGTTGAGATTCCATTGTTTTACGGTTTCTATTTGTTGGTGTGCTGTTAAGTCAAACATGGTTGGAACCACACTAATATATCCATTATTTAAAGCCCATTCATCCGAATCTTCTTTATGATCCATGTCAACAAATTGGCCAGTCATCCAAAAGTACTCTCTTCCAAAGGGATCGTGCCTCCTATCAAAATCCTCTTTCCAACGTCCTTTGGCTTGGCGACAAACTTTTACTCCTTTAATCTCTCCAGGAGGAATATTTACATTGAGTAAATTGCCATAGGGGAGCTTTTTATCTATGGCTTCACGAGCCAGTCTTTCTATATATGGTTTGCAGTGGTCAAAGTTAGCATCCCAGCTAAAATCACATAACGAAAATCCAATGGCAGGCATGCCATCGATACTTGCTTCTACGGCTGCACTCATGGTGCCTGAGTATAGAACATTAATGCTGGCATTAGAACCGTGATTAATTCCTGAAACCATTAGGTCAGGCTGTCGAGACAATAATTTATCTATAGCAATTTTAACACAATCTACTGGTGTCCCTGTGCATTGGTATGCGGTAACCCCCTTAAAGGTGTTGACCTTAGTTAAACGAATGGGATCTTCAATAGTAATGGAGTGTCCTTGGGCACTTTGAGGTCCATCTGGAGCTACCACAATTACTTCCCCAATCTTGAGCATGATTTCTACTAAAACAGCAATGCCGGGAGAGTTTATGCTATCATCGTTACTGATAAGAATTAAGGGTTTTTCTTCCATTGAATGCTCAAATTTACACTAATTTTAAAAGCTATGGTGTTTTCTTGCTCTGAATTTTTACCATTTCCAGAAGTTTAGATTCCTCACCCTCTTTTCCATTTATTTGAATGTAATCCCCAAGGCCAATCTCGGCTAATTTATTCAAGAACAGGATTCCCCTCTCGTTAGGATTGAGGCCTATAGTACTTAAATGGATTCCTTCTTCTGTTTTCAGTTGGATCAATTCAAGCATTTCTTTGCGACTCATCCTTCCTCCAGTGAAGGTACCATCTGTAGCAATGATGATTTGGTTATTACCCTCTAGCACAAAGTGTTCAGAAGCCATTTTGTATGCCATTTGAAGTGCAGCTCCCCCATTGGTTGCCCCTCCAATTTTAATAGTTGTAAGGATAGATCTTAGGCTGTCTTTATTGGTGACATATCCGGGAGCATGGATCACATTAGCGGTACTTGCTAAACTGATCATTCCCACCTGATCCTTCCTTCTCAGTGCTTCAATCAGTTGGTTCACAGATGAATTCAAATAATTCACCTTGTTATTGTATTTCATACTGGTACTAATGTCAGCAACCAAAATGATGTTGTTAAATTTATAGATATTTGAATCCAATTCTATTTGATTAGAATGGTCGTTTTCTATCATGCTTGTATCAATCAAATTTGGTTCTTCAACTACTATAATGTCTGGGCGATCACTCTCTGAGGATTCCAAATTTTTTTTCTCTTTAAAAGAGCTGTCCTTTTTATCGGTAACAAAAACGTCCCTGGGCTCATATATCTCAAGGGTTTTTTTAACCAGATACACAATAAATTTCCGTTGATAGGAGTTTAGATTGACGCGTGCTTCATACTGCTCATAATTGCTGTGAGAGGCGGTTATTCTATATTGTCCAGAGGTTAAGACTACCTCGTATCCTTTGCTATTTCCGTAAGTCGCAATCTTTCTTCCCGACAAGCTCTCGATATTTATCTGATCTGCTTGAATTATTTTATCTGTATCAAAATCTCTGACTTCAATGTTTATTTTACCTAAATTTTGGCTTGGACCATTGTTTACAGTTGGGCATATTAACAGGGCTTCAGGATCAAAATCTTTGATGTATCCATTTATTTTGAATAGAATGGGATTTCCGCTTAGACTGTGGTATACGGGAATTGTTTTTTTAAAGGTACCTTTTTTCTCGGAGTAATAGATAATGCTAATATGCCCCTCTTCCCCGGGTTTTAATTTGGGTTGACTAAACCAAACTTTATATTTTTGATTGTAAAAAATGGGCAAGAAGCTTAGGTCTTTATCGGATTGGTTGATTATTTTTACTGTGAAGGCTTCATTATTCCAAAAATTAACAGTGCCATAATCTTTAATTCTTTGTTCCACCCAAATATCTTGGGCGTTTACCGTCCATTGAACGAAAATGATGAAACTGAAAACTAAAAATCTCAAACTACTTTTTATTTCTATCCCAATTGTGTGCCAAACGTATAAATTCGTCTACAGATACTTGTTCGGCTCTTTTAGGGCCATACTCTGTAGGCAGCTCAAAACCCATCCCTCGGAGCGATTTTAGTGCATTATTTAAGGTTTTTCGTCGCTGACTAAATGCAGCTTTTACCAAGGTCCTAAGGGTCTTATACTCGCATCCAAGATCTCCAGTTTTTCGTATACATATCATTACACCACTCTGAACTTTTGGAGGAGGGTTAAACTCATCTTTATCCACTGTAAACAGGTATTTACAGTCATAATAGGCTTGCAGAAGAACACTGGTTACTCCATAGGTTCTGCTTCCGTGAGCTGCGCAAAATCGCTCAGCGACTTCTTTCTGGAACATTCCACCAAAATGACTAATTACTCCATTGGATTCAATGGCTCTAAATGCTATTTCAGTAGATATATTATAAGGGTAATTTCCAACAAGTCCAATGGACTTTCCCTCGGCAATGGTATTTAAATTGGCTTGAAGAAAATCTTGCTCCCTTAAGTTTAAGCCCAAAGCCCACTCTTGTTGAATGAGATATTTAATGGATTGCCCATCGACCTCATAACATAGTAAACGGTTGGACCAGTTATCGAAAAGAAATTTAGTAAGTACACCTGTCCCTGGGCCAATCTCAATAAGCACATCACAATCTGAAGGCTTAATAATAGAGGCGATTTCTTCGGCAATTTGAGGGTTTACTAAAAAATGTTGACCGAGGTGTTTTTTAGGCTTTACATACATGTTTACTTCCAATAAGTGGTGAAATATTTGGTAACTGTCTGGGTGAGTGCTCCCAAATTATAGTTGTCACTTGCTTTCGCTGCATCCACAATTTCTCCATTTTTGCGTAGAATTAGTATGCCCTCTTTATCATCTTTGTAG
>JAURQA010000286.1 GCA_030836345.1 Bacteroidota bacterium | reverse complement strand
CAATTAATACATATTCAAGTGTATGTTCCAACCAAACTCAGCAGCGATGAAAAAGAAACGCTACTAGGATTGCAAGAAAGCAAAAACTTTACTCCAGACTCAAAAGACAAGACATTTTTTGATAAAATGAAAGATTTATTTTAGTTCTCAGAAAAGAATAAAACATAAAAAAGCCCAGGTTATAATCTGGGCTTTTTTTATTTAAAATTTATTGGAGTACTTATCCTACAATTCTGTTTTTTAATTCCAAATTAAGGGCTTCTAAGAAGTCCTCCGTATTTAAGTAATGAGATTCATTTAAATCTTTACCATGAATGCAAAGCGCCAAATCTTTTGTCATCTTTCCACTTTCTACAACATCAACACATACCTGCTCCAAGGTTGAACAAAAATCAATCAATTCTTGATTCCCATCAAATTCACCTCGATAAGCCAAACCTCTCGTCCATGCAAATATGGATGCAATTGGATTGGTACTTGTTTTCTTTCCTGCTTGATGCTGACGATAATGCCTAGTCACTGTTCCATGCGCTGCCTCAGCTTCCACTGTTTTACCATCTGGAGTAGCCAAAACACTGGTCATTAAGCCAAGAGATCCAAACCCTTGTGCTACCGTATCCGATTGCACATCACCATCATAGTTTTTACACGCCCAAACAAAAGCGCCATTCCACTTAAGAGCAGCAGCTACCATATCATCAATTAAACGATGCTCATACGTAATGCCTGCATCCGCAAATTTTGTTTTATACTCTGCATCAAATACTTCTTGAAAGATGTCCTTAAAACGGCCATCATATGCCTTTAAAATGGTGTTTTTTGTACTTAAGTATAGCGGCCAGCCTTTGGTTAAAGCCATATTCATACAACTTCGTGCAAAACCATAAATGCTTTCATCTGTATTATACATACTCATAGCAACGCCACCCTTTCCCTCAAAATCAAACACATCGTAGGTTTCAGATTTTCCATCGGAATGCGTAAGAGTCATGGTTAGTTTTGCTCCGTCTTTTACCACAACATCCGTAGCTTTATACTGATCGCCAAAAGCATGACGACCAATGGTAATGGGCTGAGTCCAATTCGGTACTAAACGAGGAACATTATTACATACGATAGGCTCTCTAAAAACAGTACCACCCACAATATTACGAATTGTTCCATTCGGACTACGCCACATTTTTTTTAAGTCAAACTCAACCACTCTATCTTCATCAGGAGTAATGGTTGCACATTTTATTCCAACTCCGTATTTTTTGATAGCTTCAGCAGCATCCACCGTGATTTGATCATCTGTATTATCTCTACTTTTCATACCCAAATCATAATATTTGATATCCAAGTCTAAATAAGGAAGAATTAATTTATCCTTAATAAAACTCCAAATGATCCGGGTCATTTCATCTCCATCCAATTCTACAACAGGGTTGGCTACTTTTATTTTTGACATGGTGCAAAATTACAAATTACCTGCGACATTTAATACTTGATTTGAGAATCTATTTAAAAATAATATGGAATTTAAGATTCACCCGATTTGTCTATGGTTTTTCTCGTATCGCAAAGAATCAATCGGGTCTAGTTTTGCGGCTTTATTAGCTGGATATAATCCACTAGCTAAACCTACAATGGTACAAATAACAACCGCTAAAAGCATCCAATTCCAAGGAATCACAAAGGGAGATCCTAAAGCAAGAGCTACTCCATTTCCCACCAGTATTCCCAAAACAATACCACCTATTCCACCAATCTGACAAATAATTACTGCTTCCGCCAAAAATTGATTTCTAATGTTCTTTTTACGAGCACCAATGGCTTTTCGCAATCCAATCTCTCTTGTTCTCTCGGTAACAGACACGAGCATTATATTCATTAAACCAATGGCTGCGCCAAGTAAAGTAATTGCACTAATAATAGACCCGAGTGTAGTTACCATACTTAAGTTATCTATGGCTTTTTTAACCACCGACTCTCCACTGGTAATACTAAAATCTTCTTCGTCATGAGCCTTAATTCGTCTAATTTGACGCATATAAAGAGCGGCTTCTGCCATTGAATTCTCTAGCTTTTCTTCATCCTTAACAGAGATATTGATCGTGTAATTTGACCTCCGTTCATTAAAATTCTGTCTTCCAAAACCCGTAGGAACAAGAACCAATCGATCTCCACCATTCATTCCCATACTACTCCCTCTCGCTTTTAATTCACCAATAACCGTAACACGTTTTCCATTAACAGAAACTTGTGTACCCAAGCCACTGCCTTCACCAAATAATTTGAACCGAACATCCCTTCCAATAATAGCCACTGGCTGAGCCGCCTGTTCATCAAGCTGAGAGAAGTTACGGCCGGTTTCCATTTCTAAACCTGTCAGAAGATAGTTTGCGTCGCAAGCAGTTACCACAATATTTGGGTCTGTAGACTCCGAGGCATATTGAACCTTAGCAGTAAAGCTAACATTCTGCGAAATTGATATGCGATCACAGTTCTTGAAGTTATCCTTAAACCACTTGGCTTGTTGATATTTGATCTCTGGGAAGTAGCGCTTTGCCTCACCCATTCTGCGCAGACCCGAAGTATTTCGGATGGTAAATGTTTGCGAACCTAATTTATTAAAAGTTTTACTCACAGCACCTTCCAAAGCATCTACCGAAGTTAAAATTCCAACCAATGCAGTTATTCCAAGTAAAATAATGGTACTGGTAATAGCCGTACGTGTCTTATTCATTTTTACCGCTTGTAATCCTTCGCTAATTTGTTCCTTAAAGGTCATGGAGTGTATTGCAAATAAACACATTATTCGCGAGGCCCCCGATTCTTTCTATGAACAGCTCATTTGACTCGTTTTTATTTCTCCTTTTAAGAATTCACCATTTTAGAACGGAGGAATCAAATCAAAAATGCAAAGAAATTAACCTAATATTGCAAAGTGGGAAGAGTTTTAGCGATAGATTGGGGCGGAAGAAGAACAGGTTTGGCAGTTACAGATCCATTGAGAATAAGTTGTAACCCCTTGCCCACCATTCCAACAAATACCTTGCAGGATTGGTTAAAAAAGTATACCCAAATGGAGGTAGTTGACGAAATTGTGATAGGAATGGCCCTTCGGTTAAATGGAGAGGACACCCATTCCACCACGCCTATTATTGCCCTAATTGAAAAACTAAAAACCGATTTTACGATACCTGTATTTACGGTAGATGAACGACTGTCTAGTAAAGAAGCGAAGTATTACATTCAAAATTCTGGTTTAAAGAAAAGTAAAAGAAAAGAGAAGGGATTAGTGGATTCTGTAAGTGCTACTATAATTTTGCAGACACATTTAAACATGCTTTTATGAAATTCCCCATTGTTGCATACGGCAGCGCGATTTTGCGCAAGAAAACAAAAGAGATCGAAGAAAACTCAGACGAACTTCAGGAACTCCTGGCAAATATGTTTGAAACCATGGAAGGGGCCAATGGCATTGGTCTAGCTGCTCCACAAATAGGCAAAGACACCCGTTTATTTATTGTGGATGCCGATGGAATAGAAGAGCCGGGTTGTGAAGGGTTTAGAAAAGTATTTATTAACGCTCAAAT
>JAURQA010000285.1 GCA_030836345.1 Bacteroidota bacterium | reverse complement strand
CTTCGCCCTGTATAGGCTCTACCATAAAGGCAGCTGTATTTGGGTCTGAAATTTCCAATTCTAAAGCCGCTAAATCATTGTAAGGAACCATAGAAAAACCGGGTGTGAATGGGCCAAAATTAGTTGAACAATCGGGATCACTACTGCTACTCACAGCAGCAATAGTCCTTCCCCAAAAATTATTTTCGGCAAACACAACTTTCGCTTTATTTGCCGCGACTCCCTTTACCTCATAGGCCCACTTTCTTGCTAATTTTACAGCGGTTTCGCCGCCTTCAACTCCCGTATTCATGGGTAGAACCCTGTCATATCCAAAAAGTTTGGTTATGTATTCTTCGAAAACACCTAGCTGATCGTTAAAAAAAGCTCTACTTGTTAACGTGAGGTTTTTAGCTTGCTTTGACAAGGCATCTAAAATAGTTGGATGGCAGTGTCCCTGATTTACTGCACTATATGCACTTAGAAAATCAAAATATTCTCTACCTTCCACGTCATATACAAAGACGCCTTCGCCACGAGCTAAAACCACGGGCAATGGTTTATAATTAAAAGCCCCATATTTTTTTTCTAGGCCAATAAAATACTCTTTATTCTGCGTTTCAATAATCATAACAGAACAAAAATAAGCCAAGTATCATACCAAAAAAATAATTAATGATGTAGCTTTGAAATAGATTTGGAACGAAGTAAATTCTTAATTTATATCTTGGGTGTTTTTACTTTCCTGAATGCGGCTGCGCAGGGAAACCAGCAGTTTTTTGGACAAAATCGTATACCCTCTATTCTCAATAATTACAAGTCCTTATCCAAAGGAAATATTGAAATTATTTTTAATGACTCCTCTAGCTCACTCGCCGATAAAACTATTAAAATGGCTGAGGAAGAGCTATCTCGCTTAGAGAATCTTTTAAAATACAAAATAGGAACTAAATGCAAACTATTACTTTTTAGCAGTTTATATAACTTACAGCACAGTTATGCCAGTCTTGAGGACCCAGAATACAATAGCAACCTGCTTTACAAGCTTCCCAAGGAATTCGAAAGCATATACTACACCGGAGAGGATGCCTTTTTGAGAAGGCAAGTAAGCAAAGGACTCTGCAGATTAATGCTCAAAGAAATGCTCTATGGAATTAGTCTTTCGGAGAAAATTCAGCGTCTGCGAGGGCAAGAAATCCCCGAATGGTTCTACAAAGGTCTACCCGCTTTTATGTCAAATAGCTGGAACAGTGATCTTGAAGCCCGACTCCGAGAAGGGTTTAGAAAAGGAACATTTAAAAATACCAATACTTTGAGCCCCTCGGAAACAGAGCTTATAGGACACAGCCTTTGGCGTTACATGGTTATGAAATATGGTTCAGAGACCTTAAGTACGCTCTTATTCCTTACTAGGTATTCCTCCCGGCTAGATGATGCAATATATTTTCATACAAAAAAACGGACAAATCAGATCTTGAATGATTGGAGAAAAAACATGTTGCTTCAGTTCAAAGATGAAGCAATAATGGATTTGCCATTGGGAAAAGCAAATATTTCACACAAAATTGAGCGAAATAATCATGCTTCTTTTGCTCTAAACTCAGACGGAGAAAAAGCTGCAATTACTACCTATGCTAAGGGTAAATTTGCGATTTGGATTTTTGACATAAAAAATCAAAGCAGCAGTAAAATTTTGGACGGAGGACTTAAAGTCAATAATCAAATTCCCAACCCAAATTTCCCTGTGGTAAAATGGAAGTCAAAAGAAATCTTAAGTCTACTTCTGGAGAAAAAAGATGCCTTTGTTATCCAAAACATAAATTCCAAGGGGAAAGTCACATCAACCATTCAAATAGCTCCCTTTAAACAAGTAAAGGACTTTACTTACGTAAACGGTGAACTCTATATTCTTGGAGGGACAAACCCACGATTAGAACTGTTCCAAGAAATGAACGGCCAATGGAAGCAATGTACAAATGATTCAAATTTCAAACACTCCCTTTTTACCTTTAACGATACCGTGGCATATTTTTCAAAATCAAAAGGAGTCAATTATTGGGTAATCGGCTACGGCAAGAGCCAAAAAACAGCCTTTGTGAGCGATAAAGGAGAAGTAAAGTCGCCTATTGTTTACCCCGATAATAGTTTAGGCTTTTTATGGGATGTAACTGGATTGTTCAATGCCTACCATTTCAACCAAAACGGCTCTCATAATATAATAACGAATTATAAAACAGGAATTATTGATCAACAAACCGAGAACAATATTTTAGCAGAAATGATTGTTTTCAAGGGTTCACATGCAATTTACACGAGCGAGGTTGATGTAAAACCCCTCCAAACCTACAAACGAGCAACCTTTTGTTCCTGGATATCCCAAAACAATAGTATTGATTCTATTTTAAACTTGGGAAAAACGCCTTACAAGCAACTCATAAAAGTAAATGAATCCAGAGATACGATCGGGAAAAAGACAGGGCAGTTCTACCTCCATGGCTTTGACACCAGCTACAAAATCAGACCAGGAAAAACATTTTCTACAATTAACAACACCTTCACTTTGCAAAAAAAGGCATTCCTCAACCGCTTCAATTACAAATATGTAGCCATGCAAATAGATAATAGCGCGTTAGGCAACTACCTTTATGCATTCCCTTTGGTACCTCGAAAAAGCATGCGCAATGATCTGGTTTCTGTTCATGCGCACACCGTCCTTTCAGATATTTTAAACAAAACAAAACTCGCAGCAGGAATTCGATTAAATACCCTTTTAACCAATACCGATTATTGGTTTAAGTTTAGATTTCGAAAATACCGCTTTGGCCATGGCTTTGATTTTTACAGAAGATCCCGAAAATACGAACGCCAAATAAATGCCATTACCCAAAACATTTCGGCGATTGGCTCGTATATCGTAGATTTTTCATTTGATCCTAGATTCAGAAGTGAGTTATCCGTTGGGGGTAGAAATGAATTAATTGTAAATAAATTGAGCGGTCCAGATACTAAAGATGCCCCTAGCCTTTCTCAACATTATTTCACATTCAAACCGGGTTTAATTTTTGATAATACGGTAGCTAAATACCCAAATTATAATCAAGGCATTAAATTGCGTCTAGATATCAACAACCTTTGGAATAAAGATCAAGTCGTATCGTATTTGCAGCTAGACTTTAGAAGCTACCAATGGTTATATAAAAAAGTTCAAATAGCCAATCGAGTTTCTGGAGCATATAATT
>JAURQA010000284.1 GCA_030836345.1 Bacteroidota bacterium | reverse complement strand
TGGCACTAATGCTTAGATATACATCTGCCGGATATTCCGTTTTAAAGTGCTCCATAAGATCTGCAAGTTCTGATTCTTCCACCAAGTC
Organism: Bacteroidota bacterium; assembly: GCA_030836345.1. Lineage (GTDB taxonomy): Bacteria > Bacteroidota > Bacteroidia > NS11-12g > UBA955 > CALKCM01. The sequence goes on along the minus strand of JAURQA010000284.1, from coordinate 10,586 downwards.
CATTTTATTAATGCAAACAATCTTTTTTGCTTTAGATCTAAGAAAATTTTTCTTGAACTCTTCGGGTTCATCTGGCCTGTTTGCATCTATAATAAGAACTAGCACATCGCTATCATCAAAGGCTTGTTTGACAAAACCCATCATTCTATCGTGCAACTTATAGCTTACCTGTTTAAGAATTCCGGGTGTATCGCTATATACGATTTGATAGTTATCGCCCGTATCAATTCCCAAAATACGATGCCTGGTCGTTTGCGCTTTGGGATTTGTAATTGAAAGTTTGGTTCGCATCAGAGCATTATACAATGTGCTTTTACCTGCGTTTGGTTTTCCAATAATGCTTACAAAACCACTGTGATGAGTATTCGTCAAAATCTATTTTTTTTCTTTGTTTATCCCAATAGCAACGGATATAATGTTGCTATACAAGCCTATTCCGCTTTCACCCAATCCGGCCAAAGCATAATCTATTCTCAAATCATCAAATTTTACGCCCACACCCACACTTGGCGTGAGGGTGAGCGCTCTTTTTCCTTGGCTGTTTACCTGGCGTTGAGCATTATATACTCCTGCCCGCAACATCGCTTCAAACCCTTTTACATCATCTTTCAAGCCTGCCTCAATCCCTAGGCGAGGATCCATGCTTAAAAAATTAGAGCTAATCAGTGTGTTTCGTTTTCCATCGGAAGTAAACTCCAGGTTTAATTCAGGAGTAAGCCTAAAATTTCCACTTTCGAACGTATAAAAACCTCCTGCAATAAAACGTGGAGTAGCTACTTCTAGTGAATTTACGGGGAGTGTTTCCCCCGTTTGGCTGTATACATCTCTTTGATTGTCCGTGAAATTAAATGCCCAATTGTTAACCGTAGTGGTTATATCTCTGGCAAGAAGAGTAAATCCAAAACGCCCTTCATCGTCCTTAATTCGCAAGGCTGCATCTGCTCCAAATCCCCAACTACTAGCAAAAGGACCAACCCGCCTACGGATTATTTTACCAGTAACACCCCAGCCTATTTTTAAACGAGTATTGCTACGCAAGCGTGATGTATGAGCATAGCTTGGCATAAAGGCATAATCCACCGCTGAGAACTCTGAAACCCTCTGATAATCTACCTGACCATTTCGAATTAGATCTAAGGTATTTAAGATTTTATCTACCCCAAATCGAAGGATAGAAAAGCCAAAAGCACTCCCATTTTTCCCCTTTCCGGAAAGGCCAATGTAATCGAAATTAGCTAAATTTTGGAAATAGAAATTATGCATAAATCCAAACTGTAAATTATCTTCAATATCTGTAAAGGCTACTGGGTTCCAGTAGGTGCCATATACATCGTTAGTGCTAGCCACTCCGGTCTTACCCATAGCCATTTGACGTCCTCCTACTCCTGTATACATAAATTCATTTACATACTTCCGCTTGCCTTGTGCTTCCAAATAGTGGCTAAACAAATTACTTATCGTTAGTATAAACAATAAACTTCTTCTGATCATAGGCTCATTTCGGTTTTTAAATCTGAAATTCTTTCAAAAATAATAGATTCTACTGGTTTAATAATCTTTAAAAACTCTTGGCTTTGTTCTAAACTCAATTCGTTACAGACCCCTACATACATGCACACTCGATTTATAGAGTAAGCCATAGCCTGATCCTCAACATATCTTTTTATGTATTTCAATTCATTAAAACGCTCCAACCGCCGTAAAAAGTCTATGAGATGATTTGGTTGGTGCTCCGATACCCACAAGCCTCTATTTTTATCTGTTACTAGATCCAATTGTCGATACATTTCATCTATTTTGGTTGGATCCTCTTTTATCAAGGCTCGATCAATCATCATTTCACATAAAATATGATTCACAAAGAAGGAGCGATTCACTTTCATTCGCGCAAATGCATCCACCACATAAGGTTTCATTTTCTCCTGCATTTCCTCAAAAACCTGGCTCATATGAAATACATGATCTCTCTTAAAATGCTGCTGAGCGCCTAAACTTATCGCATCTGACTTTTTAGTGTTCAAAACATATTTCTTTTTTGGAATAAAGTTTCTTACAAAATCGGGCAAGAGTAGACCAAAATTATAATCGATGTCATCGGTTCCATCAAAATAGAAATGCGAGAAATAGTTCAAGGGTTCAAAGATAGTTCGGCAGGGTTTCTTTTTTACGTCAGTTTTTCTTTGAGCCCATTGGCTTAATACTTGGCAATCATTAAATCTATGAAAGCAATTATTTTCTCTAAATTTGCCCCAGTGGAAAAATCATCAAAGATTTACATTGCCGGACATCGAGGAATGGTGGGTAGCGGAATTGTAAGGTGCCTGCAAAATCAAGGGTTCACCAATATTATTACCAAAACCTCAAAAGAGTTAGATTTACGAAACCAGCAAGCGGTGGCGGACTTTTATACCCTAGAAAAGCCCGAATATGTAGTATTAGCCGCTGCCAAGGTGGGCGGTATTTTAGCCAACAACACCTATCGCGCCGAATTTTTACATGATAATTTAGCCATTCAGAACAATATTATTCATCAGGCCTATATGCATAAGGTAAAGAAGCTCCTCTTTCTAGGAAGTAGTTGCATCTATCCCAAAATGGCTCCACAACCCTTAAAGGAAGATTATCTACTCACCGGACCATTGGAACCCACCAATGAGCCCTATGCTATTGCGAAAATTACAGGAATAAAAATGTGTGAAGCCTACCGAGACCAATACGGATGTAACTTTATAAGTGCAATGCCGACCAACCTTTATGGCATCAATGATAATTATCACCCGGAAAATTCTCATGTACTGCCCGCACTAATCCGAAAATTTCACGAGGCCAAAGTAAACAATGCCGATGCTGTAATGATTTGGGGAGATGGAAGTCCAGAGCGCGAATTTTTGTATGCCGATGATTTGGCAGAAGCGCTGGTTTACCTGCTTAAAAATTACAATGAAAAACAATTTGTAAACGTGGGATACGGTTCTGATATCAGCATAAAAGACCTGGCATACGCCGTAAAAAATGTAATTGGCTATACCGGACAAATGAAATTCGATTCAAGTAAACCGAACGGAACTCCTAAAAAACTTATGGATAGCCAACGCATGTTTGAGCTTGGATGGAAACCAAAGGTGAGCCTCAAAGAGGGAATAGCTCTAGCTTATCATGATTTTTTAAAAAATCACCAGTAATTTAATCTTTGCCAAAACTCCTCTACATATCAAACGGTGCTTATGAAACAGGAGGGTATAATCATGAGCAATTTTTATCCAAAACCTTAGCACAATCTGAGAATCTAAGCTATCAAGAAATTCGTTTTCGTAAGCAGTTTAAAGGACCAATGCAATGGGTCATCCTTTTTTGTAAAGCCTTTTTTTCATCCAAAGCAGATGTTATTGTAACGGTGTCTCGCTTAGCATGGCCCGTTTACCTAAGAACTATTTTTTCGAATACCAAAATCCTATTGGTTCTTCATAACCATGATGAGAATGATGGGAAGCGCCCTATTTTCTACCAATTACTGAACGCTTTTCTCGACCGCGCTCCAAAAAAAAGAGGCCCTCGTTTTCGATTGGTATGTATTTCAGATTATTGGAAAAACTACTTCAATCAAAAATTTGCTCTGGAAAAACAAAGCCTCGTTTTTCCCAATTTTTTTGACATTGAAAAACTTATTTTTTTTAGAGGAATTGCCAAAAAAAGTCCGGGACTCATTCATCTAGGTCAATGGTCTGATAAAATTGATAAAAAATCCTACCTTATCCTTATGCATGCCCTAAAACAAAAAGGGTATGCCTTCTATTTTTCGAGTAATCAGGAAAAAAGTCATCCAAACTTTCCCATTTCATATTTCGAACATCAAGAAGCCTTTCACAAACAAATGGCGATGGCACATGCAACGGTTGTAATGAACCGAGTAAATGAAGGTTGGCCCCGGTTGGTGCACGAGAGCATGCTGCTTGGCACACCAGTTATAACCCTTAACAAAGGAGGCATCGAACCTCTGGTAAAAATGGGAAATGGGTACTTAGTAGATTCTATTGAAGAGATTTTACAGGTGTTAATCACTGATCTAAAACCCATTGATTATGATGCGCTAGAAAAATATTCTACCAATAACACTCATTTATTTTTAAAACCCTTTCAACAATTCATCCATGATTGAGCCTTTGGTTAGTATACTAATTCCTGCCCACAATGCCGAAAAAACCATTTCTACGGCACTTCATTCATGCCTAAATCAAACCTACGAAAACATAGAAATACTGGTTCTTAACAATGCATCTAAAGACCAAACCCAAAAGATACTAGATGGATTTTCCGATGCTCGAATACAGGTGTTTTACAGCGACCAAAAAGGAATTTCAAAAGCACGCAATTTTTTAGTTTCAAAAGCTCAAGGGAAATATATCGCCTGGTTAGATGCCGATGACATTGCCATGCCCAGTCGCATGGAGCTGCAAACTGAATTTATGGAAGCTTATCCAGAAATTGATGTGCTAGGAACTTATGCCAACATCCGAGGAAGTAGCTCCATTAAAAAAGTCAAATGGCCCTGCGGAAATAAAGCACTGCAAGCATGGATTGGTTTTAGAAATCCCTTTATTCAATCCAGTTTAATGATCAAAAAATCAGTGCAACCCACCTATCATTCCGACTATGATTATATGGAAGATTATCATTGGTTAATAGAAAATCGAACAACACTAGAGCTGCAAATATTACCCGCGTATTTATGCAGCTATTATCAATCAAATAAAGCCATTAAACTAAAATCAAAACAATATAAGCAACAGAGCAAGTTGCTGTCCATTTGGAATCGTGAGATGAGTAAAAAAGGGCTTAGCGAAAGTTTTGAATGTTTGTTCCGTTTTATGCGAGGCGATGTTTCAAATAATCCCAAACAGGTGTTGCATGAAATAAAAACCGTATTTGAAGTGCTCCAAAACCAAGAAGAACGTGCCATTTTATTATATCAAGCCTTTCGATTACTCAAAATGAGTCCGAGTTTAACAGTGTTTATGTTTTGTGTATCAAACGGACATTTGTTACCCAAAGCAATGCGTATTCGACCCAGATATTTAGTTTAAAACCGCAAAGCTCCCCCATGGATTCTGGGCTGTTTTATTTAATGTAGCTAGAATTTATATACCCTAAAACCTTGCTAAGTAGATATCCTCAAGAATAGCAGCCAAGGCATAATCCTTATCTGTTACAACATTCCCAGCATCATGCGTTTTTAATATTACATATACTTTGTTGTAGCTGTTGGACCACTCTGGATGATGGTTAAGCGAATCAATCGAATCAACACATTCGTTCATGAAACTCAAGGCCAATTTGAAGGAGGAAAAGGTATATTTCCTATGCAAGGCCTGGTCTCTTTCTTCCCAAGAATTAGGTAGTTTATTCAAAATAATTTTTGGTGTAATACCCTCCGTCTTTGAGATAGTTTTCCTTTTGCATCAACTTTAAATCGCTCTGCATCATATCGGCTACTAGGTCTTTGAGTTGATATTTTGGTTCCCAACCCAATTTTTCCTTGGCTTTTTTTGCATCCCCAATTAAAAGGTCCACCTCTGTAGGTCTAAAATATTTTGGATCTACATTTATAACTTCTTTACCTACTAGATTCTTTGATTTATTGCCAGTCAAGCGCTCAAAAACAGATTCATCTACATGAGATATTGTTCCAATCTCTTGTTCCCCTTCTCCTGTAAAATCGATGGTGCAACCCATCTCTGCAAAAGCCATACTCACAAAATCTCTAATGGGTGTGGTGGTTCCCGTTGCAATCACAAAATCCTCAGCTTCGTCCTGCTGTAGCATAAGGTACATGGCTTCAATATAATCCTTGGCATGTCCCCAATCTCTCTGACTATTTAGATTCCCTAGGTAACATTTATCTTGCAAGCCAAGAGCTATTCTTGCCGCTGCTCTCGTAATTTTTCGAGTAACAAACGTTTCTCCTCGAATGGGACTCTCATGGTTAAATAAAATTCCATTACAGGCATACATGCCATAAGCTTCGCGGTAATTTACCGTAATCCAATAGGCATACATTTTAGCCGCCGCATAAGGGCTTCTTGGATAAAAGGGCGTCGTTTCCGTTTGAGGTACCGCCTGTACCAAACCATATAATTCACTTGTGCTTGCTTGATATACCCTTGTCTTTTTTGCCAAACCAAGAATACGAACGGCTTCTAAAATCCGAAGTGTTCCTAAAGCGTCCGAGTTGGCCGTATACTCCGGGGTCTCAAAACTCACAGCCACATGGCTTTGAGCTGCCAAATTATAAATCTCGTCTGGCTGTACTTCTTGTACTATACGTATCAAATTAGTCGAATCCGTTAAGTCTCCATAATGCAGCTTTAACTTCGCGCTGGGAATATGTGGATCTTCATAAATATGATCAATTCGATCCGTGTTAAATAGTGAACTTCTGCGCTTTAAGCCATGAACTTCATACCCTTTCTTCAAAAGAAATTCGGCTAAATATGCTCCATCTTGACCGGTTATACCTGTAATTAGTGCGACTTTCATTATTTTGCACAAAAATAATCATTTATCCCTGTATGCTCATCATTTTTACTGAAAACAGAACAGAAAGGTTCATATTCTCAGTGGGCTATTTTTGCAAAGATTTCTTTGATACTGAGTATACTTTAACCAATGATGTAGATGAGTATAAGAACTCCGTAGGCCTTAAAATAAACTACTCCAATAAAGATTTACCAGGCTGGCAAGTAAAGCCATCTGCAGAAATATGGACCATTGGCATCATTGATGACTATAAGCCAAGCTATCATTTTAGGAATGGGCATCTCGTCTTTTATCCGCAAGACACCAAGCTTGGATTTGATCCGTTTGCTATGATTTTTTGGTGTTTGAGTAGGTACGAGGAATACCAAAAATTTGAGATGGACAAACACGGTCGTTTTTTAGCCAAAAATCAAATAATTGAGGAAGAAAAAATATATAGAAAACCCTATCTAGATTATGCATTAAGTGCGGCCGGACAGATATTAGAACTGGATAAGAAAACTGAATATCAAAATACACCCACCTTAGATATTGATATGGCTTTCATGTATGCTGGAAAATTCTTTCTAAGGCGCTGGACTTCCTGGTGGAAATCGACCAACAAACTCGCTCATTTAAAACATCTTTTTCTTAATCGGCCGCATGAAGATCCTTTTGCTTTTGGGTCAATATTAAGGGAAGGTTTGAGCAAGAAGCCAGAATCACGCGTGTTTTTTTTGATCGGTGAATATGGCATGTACGATAAAAACATTTCGCATAAATACCCACCCATGCAAGCATTAATAAAAAATGTTCAGCATGCCTGTAAAATAGGCTTACACCCTTCCTATTTAGGAAATGATTATCCCGAAAAATGGCAGAAAGAAAAAAAGAATCTCGATGGGATTTCTCGCACGACGATAAAACACAGCAGGCAGCATTATCTAAAACTGCAATTTGGAGAAAACGCAACCTATAATCACTTAATACGAATGGGAATAACTGATGATTATACCATGGGGTTTTCAGACGATACGGGATACAGAGCCGGAACGGCTTGTAGCTTTAATTGGTTCTGCCTCCACTCAAATAAAGCGAAGCCCTTAAGAATTCACCCCTTTTGTGCCATGGATGTGGTACTCAAAAACACCCTAAACCTAAGTTTAGAAGAAACCGAAAAACACATTGAAGCCTTTAAAACAGAGGCCAAACAATTAAAAATTCCTTTTATCACCTTGTTTCACAATGAATCTGCCAGCGGTTATGGTGCATGGAAAGGATGGGATCGTATTTTTGCCAAGGCCATTGAGTAATCTAAAATACATAAAACGGCAAAATATTGATGAGGATCGGTGGAATGGACTTATTTCAGAATCTGTAGTTAGTATTGCCTATGCATATACCTGGTATTTGGACCAAATGTGTAGCCCCTGGGATGCCCTTATTTTAGGAGATTACGAAGCGGTCATGCCCCTCCCTCACAAGAAAAAATACGGGTTAAATTATGTCTATCAGCCCCGTTTTATCCAGCAATTAGGGGTGTTTAGTAGAGTACAAAACACCGAACTAACCCAACAGTTTTTGGCGGCTATTCCAGCAAAATTTGTTCTAGCCGAATTTTTCATAAACGCTCATTTTGGCTTGCATAAATCTGCTATTCCACGCAGGAATATGATGCTATACTTGGACCAACCTTATGAGGTTTTATTTCAGCAATTTTCAAAAGATGCTAAGAAAAACCTGCGTAAAACAGAGGATGTCGTTTTTAAGAAAAGCGACAATATTTCGGCATCCATTGAGCTGTATAAAAAAGTGTATGGCTCTTTAAATCAGGGCATTTCAGATTGGCATTACACGCAACTAAAAAAAGCATGCGAAATCGCCCATGAAAAAGGGAAACTGATGCTTACTACTTTTTGGGAAGATGATATTTTTCTTGGAATGGGCTTGCTCCTCTGCTCTGGGAATCGCATGCATAATTTTTGTGCCGCACCTACAGAAGCAGGAAGAAAAAAAGATGTGATGCACGCCTATATTAATCATATCATAAAAACCCACGCAAATAGCTCGTGGATCTTAGATTTTGAAGGATCAGAATTGGATTCTGTCGCCTACTTCTTCGGCAAGTTTAATCCTGTTGAAGAACCCTATTTACATGTTAAAACATACCCTATTTTAGGTCTATAATTAGGCTAACATTTCTTTTTGAGAGCAGCACATTATAAATACAGGAGATATTCAGACCCGTCCGCAAAGCAGGCGAAATCGTTCATCCTTTGACACCAACATTTAAACAGATAATTACCACATGTTGCAAACCGTAGTATTAATTTGCAGCCATGGCAAGAGAGAATAGAGATATTCCAAAAGCAAAACTGAGTAAAGATGGGCTCAAGCGCAGCTTAAGTTTACTAAAATTTGTAAGCTCCAAAGACCGCTGGTTATTCGGACTAGGAACCTTATGCTTAGCCTTTACTGCGGTAACTCTTATTATGTTTCCCAAGCTCCTTGGAGATTTGGTAGACGGCAGCTTAAGTTTAAGTGGAACCAATGTCAAGAACAATGTAACACCAGAAACGGTAAAGAAAGTAGCCATGGGCTTTGTGTATCTTTTTTTGGCACAAGCGCTGTTCTCTTTTTTGCGAATTATTCTTTATGTAAAAGTTACCGAAAACTTGGTATATCAACTGCGTAACCGATTGTATAAATCGGTTATTTTTCAGAAAATGCAGTTTTTTCATAGCCAAAGAACAGGAGATTTACTCAGTCGTTTTAGTGCGGACATTTCTCAAATTCAAGACGCATACACCACCAATATCGCACAATTTCTGAGGCAATTGTTAACCATTATTGGCGGAGGGGTTTATATATTTATTGTGTCCCCAAAACTAGCCTTGTATATGCTAGCTACAGTACCTGTAGTAGTCATCATATCCTTGTTTTTTGGTCGATTTATTCGCAAAGTTTCCCGAAAAGTGCAAGACTTGGTGGCAAGCAACAATGTGGTGGTGGAAGAAACCTTGAGCGGGGTGCAAAACGTGAAAGCCTTTGCTAACGAAAATTATGAATTGGATCGCTTTGCCGAAAGTGCTCGTGAGCTCAAAAAAGAAAGTCTATACCGTGGGTACTTGAGAGGCGCCTTTAGCTCCTTCATTATTATCTGTCTTTTTGGGAGTATTGTATTTCTTATTTTCCTTGGTTTAGGTTTTGTACAAAAAGGCGAAATGGGCATGGGAGAACTCATTCAGTTTATGCTACTCACCGGTTTTGTGGGCGGAGGCATTGGAGGTCTGGCCGAAGTATTTATACAACTGCAAAAGACCATTGGTGCAGTAGACCGCGTATTGGAGCTTATTGATTCAGAAGGAGAGACATTCAATCTAAAAGCCAAGACATATACATTACAGAAATCTGTTGTATTTGAGAATGTAGATTTTACCTATCCCAGCCGCAAGGATGTGCAGGTATTGCAACGCATAAATTTTGAAATCACCAAAGGGCAAACAGTGGCTATTGTTGGGCATAGCGGATCAGGAAAAAGCACCCTGGTAAATATGCTTTACCGTTTTTACAAGCCCAGTCAGGGGCATATAAAAGTAGATGGCCAAGACTTGGATTCCCTGGATTTAAAGGCCTGGCGAAGCAGCATGGCGCTGGTTCCCCAAGAGGTTATGCTATTTGGAGGAAGCATTTACGATAATATCGCTTACGGCAAGCCAAGCGCCTCCAAAGAGGAGGTAATGGAAGCCGCAAAGCAAGCCCATGTAGAAGAGTTTGTTCATCAATTTACCGAGGGATATGACACCTTGGTTGGAGATAGGGGCGTAAAATTAAGCGGCGGCCAAAAACAACGCGTGGCCATTGCACGAGCCATGTTAGCCAACCCAGAGATACTCATTCTTGACGAAGCCACCAGCTCTTTGGATAGCGGCAATGAAACCTTGGTTCAAGAAGCCTTGGATCGCCTACTAGCCGGCCGAACGGCGGTGGTTATTGCACATCGCTTGAGCACCATTAAAAATGCCGATGCCATTGTGGTTTTGCAAAGCGGAAATATTGTAGAAAAAGGAACC